>JANNLP010000001.1:0-2630 GCA_031396905.1 Gemmataceae bacterium | reverse complement strand
CCCGTGGCCCTTGGCGGGTGGGCCGTTGCGTATCCAGGGGCGAACCCGCAATACAATAACACTCATGCTCGGCACTGCTTGGATCACGATTCGGCAAGCGCGAGCGGCACTGGCGAACGGCCACTTGGATGAGGCCGAACGACTGCTGGCCGCCCCGGCCGTGCGTGGCCACAAACAAAGTTGGGGCTTGCTCGACGACCTCACCAAAGGTCTGGTCGCCCGAGCCGAGCAGAAAATCGCCCACGGAGACATTTCCGGTGCGTGGGCCGATCTCCTCAAACTCGAAGCCAACGTCTCCGCCAAGCAATCATCGACAGTCGGGCTGTTACGCCAAGCTCTCGTCGCACATGGCCTCACCGAAGCGCGAGGCCAATTGGAGAATGGCGACCCGCGCCGGGCCGCCGAGGCGATTGGCCGGCTGCGGGAACAGCGAGTCAATCCGGCCGATTGGCACGGGCTGGAAGATGCCGCCAAAGACTGGCACCTGGCGATGGAGCTGGCGGATCGCGGCGAGTTTACGCTAGCCAAGCAGATGTTCGAACGGGTGCAGCGGCATTCTCCCACCGGCGCGGGCGTCAGTCGGTTCGCTAACGAACTCGAGCATCGACAAAACAAGTTCAACGAGTTGTTTCCGCAACTGCACGAAGCCCAGGATCAGAAACACTGGCGCGACGTGCTACAGCTCTCTGAAGAGGTGCTGGCGGTCGCCCCGCAACATGGCGAAGCGCGAAAGGCCCGCTCCAAAGCCTGGAAAATTGAGCCTGAGACGCTGGCAGGCCACATCACGCCGACGGGCGATGGCCATGCCGAACCGGCCGCCCCTCCGAAACGCTACCACCTATGGATCGATGGCATCGGCGGTTTTCTCGTCTGCCTGGCTCCTCGAGTGTCGTTGGGCCAAGCCTCGGCCGACGGCGGCGTTGACGTACCGCTCCTCGCTGATGTCTCACGTTTTCATGCAGCTATCGTCCGGGACAACGAGGGTTATCTCGTCGAATCGGCTCGGCCGCTGCAAGTGAATGGCAATTCGACGCAAAAGACCACGCTCAACCCTGGCGACCGGATCACGCTCGGTGCTGGCTGCCAACTGATATTCCATCGACCGGTGCAACTGAGTGCCACGGCTAAGCTGGTCATGCAGTCCGGCCAACGATTGCCGCTCGCGCTCGATGGCGTTCTCTTGATGGCCGACTCGCTCATCATCGGGGCAGGCCCGCAGGCCCACGTGGTGCATCCCGATTTGAAAAAGCCAATTGTGCTGTATCGTCAAAAGGACGGCCTTGGCGTACGCGTGACTGGCGAATTTAAGGTGAACGGACGTATGGTAAAGGACAAGGAGTCCTTACCAAATACCGCCACCGTTTCCGGCACGGATTTCAATTTCGCCCTGGAACCGGCGAAGAACACAAGGAAAGGATGAATGCGCAAGAATGAAGGTTGAATCGTCACTCGCTCATTGACCGACGTGTATCTTCCTTCCGCATTCATCCTTGATGACGAGGTTTGTCATGAAGTTCACCTTCGGATCCGGGCAGAAGCCGCTTGATGGTTACACCATCAAGCGTGGCGTCGGCAAGGGCGGGTTCGGCGAAGTTTACTTCGCCCTGTCCGACGGCGGCAAAGAAGTCGCGCTCAAGCTGCTGCGCGGCGATTCCGGCATCGAGCTACGCGGCATCGCCCATTGCATCAATCTTAAGCACCAGAATCTCGTCAGCGTTTACGATCTCAAGACCGACCCGCAGGGCAACCAATGGGTGGTCATGGAATATGTCAGCGGTGACCCTCTCCATCAAGTGTTGGAACGACACCCGAATGGCTTGCCGATTGATCTGGCCCGCGAGTGGTTCCTGGCTTTGGCCCGCGCGGTCGGTTATTTGCACGACCACGGCATCGTCCATCGCGACCTGAAGCCAGCCAACATTTTCCTCGAAGACGGCCTCATCAAAGTCGGCGACTATGGCCTGTGCAAGAGCATCAGTGCCAGCCAGCGCACGCCGCAAACGCAGTCGGTGGGCACGGTCCATTACATGGCTCCGGAAATATCGACCGGCAATTACAACAAACAAATCGATATCTACGCTTGTGGCGTGCTGCTTTACGAGATGCTCACCGGCAAACTGCCCTTCGAGGGTGAATCGCCGGGTGAAGTGTTGATGAAGCACCTGACGAGTGCGCCCGACTTATCGGTATTGCCGATGGACTATCGCGGAATCGTGGCCAAGGCCCTGGCGAAAGACCCCGGTCAACGATACGTTTCGATGGCAGAGTTCGCGCAAACCGTGGAGACGATGATCAAGCCGTCCGGCTTCCCGGTCATGCCACCACCGTTGCCGCGGCCGGCGAATGCCCTACCGGCTTTTCATGCGGCACCAGTAAGCTCGTCGAACATTCCCGAGGTGTTGCCGGTTGTGCATACCGCGCGTGGCACCATTGGCGAGTTGAGCGGCTCCATGGCGATGACGGCCGTGCTGGCATTGCTGTCCACGATGTTGTGGGCTGCGATTTCCCACGAGAACCTGCATTGGCTCGGCACCACCTACTTCCTCACCGTGGCTGTTACTTGGGCGATTTTGATTCCGTCTAAGATTTGGAATCAAAGAAATCAGGAAGATATTTGGAGTCGCCGGCTG
>JANNLP010000658.1:0-3975 GCA_031396905.1 Gemmataceae bacterium | reverse complement strand
CGATTGTTGGCCCAGGGCAACATCAAGGAACTCTAAGCCGGCCACGAGGGATCATTTGAAGTCCGCATCAAAGGCGACGCGACAAAGTTCCTCGAACGTCTGCAAGCCGAAGGCGCCTCGGCCGAACCGCATGAAGACTCATGGCTCGTGCACCTTAAGCAACAGCAGTCGCCCATTGTGTTGTGGCGCATGGCCAGCGAAACCAACGTCCAGATTCGGCACCTGCGACCGCAACGCAGTTCCTTGGAAGAGGTCTTCCTGCAAGCCGTCGGAGAAAAGGTGTAACCATGCCGATCTTCGACCAGGGATACCAAAACTGGAAAGGGCCACTCACGAGCTACTCGTGGCGTTGGTTGGCTGTAGCCCGCCACGGTGTTCGCGCGTCTCTCAAAGGCAAGATCATCAAGATCTTGTTGCTGGCAGCATGGATGCCGGCCGTGGCCCTCGTCGTGGTCTTGGCGTTGTGGGGTCTGTTGGAGCAACAAACCGAATCAGTGCTCGCTCTTGTCAAACAGATGTTGCCCCCGGACATCGTTGCCAAGCCGCAAGAATACCGGTCGGCCGTGTGGACCATCGTGTTCTCGTTCTTTTTCAAAGCCGAACTCACGTTCACGATATTTCTTGTCCTCATTGTCGGCCCTCACCTGATTAGCCGCGATCTCCGCTTCAACGCTCTGCCGCTATATTTCTCGCGGCCCATTCGCCGCATTGATTATTTCGTCGGCAAGTTGGCCGTCATTGGAATTTTCCTCGCCGCCACGTCGGTCGCACCGGCGCTCGTTGCTTACCTGTTCGGAGTGGCATTTAGTCTCGATTTGGGCGTGGTTCGCGACACGCATCGGCTACTTTGGGGCGGCATCCTTTATGGATTGGTCATCACGCTATCGGCCGGGACATTGATGTTGGCCCTGTCATCGTTGTCGCGCCGTTCCATCTATGTCGCCATCGCCTGGGCCGGGTTCTGCTTCCTGACCCTCACTGTCAGCGGCATCCTGATCGGTATTCGCGTCCACGCCGATCAACAAGCCCTGGCCCGTGAAGCCATGGCACCCTGGCTGGCGGAAAATCCGCCACCGGATGGCATTGAAATACGTGACAACATGCCGGTTTTCCCGCGGCGTCGACGCAGCGATACCGAGATGAAGTCACTGCCGCCGGATGAATTGGCACGCGAGCAATGGCGACGCGAATGGAACAAGGCTAATAGCCGGGCCAACTCTCATGCCGAAGACGAAGCGGGCGAACGTGTGATGGCCGTGGTCGATTGGCGGCCCGTCATCGGCTACACGCACAATCTGGATCGCATCGGCGACGCGCTTTTGAACGTGGACGCCGCCTGGGTCACGATCGGCAAGACCATCGAACAGCCGCGTGCTGCCGTGGCCCCGTTGGCTGCGATGAAGGCCGGGCCTCACATGCCGCGCGGCCTCATGAAACCTGCTAACGATCGCAGGCTGGCGGAAACGATGTGCTGGCAGTTTCCCTGGTACTGGTCGGCCGGCGTGCTCGGCGGGCTTTGGCTGCTCTCGGTCCTGGTCCTGTCGTCGCGCATCAAGTCGCTGGATCGCTTGAAATGACCAACATCATCGAGTTCGACGGCGTTTCCAAATGGTACGGCAACGTCATCGGCCTGAACAAACTGTCGCTGCGAATCCCGCCCGGCGTCACCGGTCTGCTGGGGCCGAACGGTGCCGGCAAGTCCACGCTTTTGCAACTGGCCACCGGCCAACTCCGCCCGAGTCAGGGCCGCGTTACCGTGATGGGCCACCAGGTGTGGGACAATCCCGCGCTGAATCGGCAAATCGGTTTGTGCCCCGAGCAAGACGCCTTTTACGAATGGATGTCCGGCCGCGAGTTCGTGCGCACCTGCGCCCGGCTCACCGGCTTCGGTAGCAAACAAGCCGCAGCTGCCGCCGAGCAGGCGATGGAACGTGTCGGCATGACCGAACACATGAATCGCGCCATCAAAGGCTATTCCAAAGGCATGAGGCAACGCACCAAGCTGGCCCAGTCACTCGTTCACGAACCGCGTTTGTTGTTCCTTGATGAACCACTCACCGGGACTGATCCCGTCGCCCGCCGCGACATGATCGACGTGATCCGCGAGCTGAGCAACTCCGGATGCAGCGTATTGGTATCCAGCCACGTGTTGCACGAAGTGCAGGCGCTCACGCAGAACATAGTGCTCTTGCATCGTGGGCGCCTCGTCGCTGAAGGCAACATTCGCGACATTCGTGATCTCATCGACCAGCATCCGCATCGCATCGTCCTGGTGTGCGGGCGCTATCGCGACCTGGCAGCAAAACTCGCCGGCTGCGACGATGTCGATGGCATCAAGTTTCTCGATCGCGAGTCCGGTCTCATGGTGGAAACCCGGCAACCCGATGTCTTTTACTCGCGCTTACCCAAACTGGCGAGTGATGATGGCCTGGCTCCGCGCGAAGTTTATTCGGAAGACGACAATCTCGAAGCCGTGTTCAAGTACCTGGTGGAAAAATGAGCACGATCGCAACCGAGCATCCGATTCTCCGCCGTTCGCGCGGCAGCGAGCTGTCAGCGATGTGGGCGCTATTCACTCTGACGTTTCGCCAACACTTGCATGGTCGCCGTCTGCTGGTGCTGGGCTTGCTTTATCTCTTGCCGTGCGGCTTGGCCGTCATGTTGCGCCTGATACCCCGGCCCGCGCCAATGGATCACCTCGAATTGGCCCTGTTGCTGATACTTCTTCCGCACGGCCTCGCGCCGCTGACGGCTCTACTGTACGCCGCCGGCATCATCCGCGACGAAGTCGAAGAGCAGACGCTGACCTACTTGTTGCTCCGCTCGATCCCGCGCTGGGCGATCTACATTGTCAAACTTGCCGCCACGGTCTGCGTCAGCACCGTACTGGTTGCCATCGCCGCGACCGCGCTTTACATCGCCATCTATTATCAATCTCCCAGTGCATTGACCGAAGTGTTGCAAAACCGCCTGCCGCGCGTCATCGCCGTTTTCTCGCTTGCCCAAATGGCCTACTGCGTGTTGTTCGGATTCATGGGCCTGATCACGCGCCGATCTTTGATTTCCGGCATCGCCTACATCGTGCTCATCGAAGGCTTTCTTGCCAGCATCGACTTCGTGGCCCGGCAGCTCACCGTCGTCTACTACGTCCGCACGTTGATACTGCGTTGGATTGACTTGCCCGAAAACATCCTGCGCAGCGCCGAACGTGAATGGGGCCTGAAGCCCGAAACCATGCCGACCGTAGAGACTTGCCTGACGCGGCTACTCATCTTCTGCCTCGTCGGCACAGTCTTAGCCGCCTGGTGGTTCAGCCGCCGCGAGTTCCGCTTGAAGACTCCAGGCGACTAAGCGCAATCCCGACAACTCTCACAATCACTGAATTTTACCCAGCTTCCAGTCGATACACGATAAGCCGAAGTTCTCTAGGCAGAGGCTGGGTCGTGCGCTGCGCGGTGCCAAATTGGCTGCGAATTACGTTGTTGGCGCTCACGGTCTGCACCGGATGTCGCACGACGGGCGACTGCACGCGCGAGCATGTTGCTGAGCGCGTGACTGACCGCATGGGTGTTTCCGTGGGGCCGGCACTCAAACGCGGTCAATTCGCATGGCCAAATGGCGTGTCAGCCGACAAACCACTCGGCGAAGAACAAGCGGTGTTGCTGGCGCTGTGGAACAACGCGGCGTTTCAAGAACAACTGACCGACCTTGGCATTGCCCACGGCGACCTTGTTCAGGCGGGGTTGTTGCCCAATCCCGAGTTTGCGTACCTCTTCAACGCACCGGACAAGCCATTCAGATATCTGTTTGAATTCCCGCTCGAATCTTTGTGGCTGCGGCCCATCCGCATCGCGGCGGCAACTCGCGAATCAACTCGCACCGGTCAACGGCTCGTGCAAGTCGCCCTCGATCTGATCCGTGACACGCGACAAGCGTATGCCGATGTGCTGCTGGCACGTGATCGACTAAGCGTCG
>JANNLP010000646.1:0-2378 GCA_031396905.1 Gemmataceae bacterium | reverse complement strand
GTGCTGAACTCAAGGCCAATCCACGAGCCAAGCCCAGCGCCATCGTCAAGGTGCTTGGCGAACGAGGCGTTAAAGTACTTGCGAATCATGTCTATGCAATCAAGGCCCACATGAAGTCGAAGAAATACAAACTGCGCCGTGAAGCGGCCGGTGCCGCCGCTCAGGAAGCGGGCTTGGCTAATCCTGTGCAGGCGGTCCTCGAAGTCCGCAAGTTGGCCATGCGTTTGGGTGGCATGAGCCACCTTAAGAAGCTGGTTGATTTGCTGGTTGCGTAGACTCCTGCCACGAATTCAAGAAGGCGGCCCAGATGAGGCCGCCTTTTTTCCTTTGTGGATGATTTTGTAGTCGGCGAGAGAATTTCATTGCCTCGCAGAGTGCAATTTGAGCCGCCGCTTGAACGACGTGATACAATGCTAGTGTTCGATGAATCGGGGGCGACCAGGCTTCGACCGGGTAGTCCGAGGTGTCGATTGCGTGTCGTGGTTGATCGGTTGGCCACGTAAAAAGCCGGTCACAATGATAACTGCTGAACCGCAGTTTGCTTTGGCAGCCTAATAAAACGGGTTGCTCCGGACACTTGATCTCGCCAGAGGGTCAAGCCAATCCGGTCGTAATTCTGGACCGCTGTCGTCAGAAGCTCGCAAGGGTTGAGCCGTGGGCGACGACAGTTAAACTTACACACGGATAGTTGATCCGACGCTTGGCCCATCGGGGAACGGATCGGCGAACGCGGCGGCTTCGGGCCGCCACAAACGAGGGGTTACACACGTAGACGTCGGCGCTAGAGCGCCACGGGACGCGGGTTCGATTCCCGCCGCCTCCACTCAAGACACCCCGCTGTTGAAGCGGGGTGTTTTGTTATGTCCACTCGATTTTTCGCGGTTTGCACATAGGACTACTGAAAATAGGACTACATAAGTGATTGGCGAAACAGCAACTTCAGCAGCACAAAGTCTACCTATTCGCATCGGTGCCGTTAATTATCTCAACACCAAGCCGTTGATTTTTCAGCTTGAGAAATTTCTGCCGCACGCCGAGGTGATTCTCGATCTGCCGAGCCGATTGGCGGACCGGCTCGCCGCGGGTGAACTCGAAGTCGCTTTGATACCGGTCGTCGAGTACTTGCGGGCTGGCACCTACGCACTTGTTCCCGACGTTGCCATCGCCAGCCGCGGCCCGGTGCTGAGCGTGACGCTGTTCAGCAAAGTGCCCTGGCCGAAGATCACCAGCATTGCCCTTGATGTGGGGTCGCGCACCAGCGCGGCACTCGTACAGGTGATCTCACGCTTCCGGTACCAGGTGATGCCGCGATTAGAACCGCTGCAGATTGATCATGATCCGGAGCAAGTGACTACCAATGCCGTGTTGCTCATCGGCGACCGAGCCATGCACGCATGTTTACCCGGATTCGCGCATGCCTACGATCTGGGCGAGGAATGGACCAATTGGACGGGACTGCCCTTTGTCTTCGCCGTGTGGGCGTTGCGACCGGGTCTGGATTCCGGTTCAATCGTTAAGGCGTTGCAGGAAGCCAAGCGCCGTGGGCTGGCGAATGCGGGGCCGATTGCGGCAGCCGAAGCACCGCGGCTGGGACTGGGAGCCGGCTTTTGCCGCCGATACCTCGACACGGTCCTAAGTTATGATCTGGGGCCACGCGAATTGGCCGGGCTGAAGCGCTTCGCCGAGCTGGCGAGCGAACTTGGGCTGGTGCCGCCTATGACCAATTTGGCTGGAGTTGCAGGTTGATGCAAACGGTCGAGAACATTCTGGCCAAGGCCGTGGATGGGACGCGGCTTACCTTTGACGAAGGCGTGGCACTGTTCGGCTGTTCCGATTTGGTGGAACTTGGCCGCGCCGCAGATATGGTCTGCCGCCGATTGCACCCGGAGCCGTATCGCACCTTCAACATTGACCGCAACATCAATTACACCAACGTGTGCGCCGCCGTTTGTGATTTCTGCGCCTTTTTTCGCAAGTCCGGTGACACCGATGCTTATTTGTTAACTCGCGAAGAGTTATACAAGAAAATCGAAGAGACGATCGCACTGGGCGGAGACCAGATCCTGATGCAGGGCGGCAACCATCCCTCGTTGACGATCGAATGGTATGAGGCACTATTGCGCGACTTGCGCACGCGGTATCCACAAGTCAATCTGCACGCATTCTCGGCATCGGAAATCTGGCACATTCACAAAATCAGCAAGCTGCCGCTACCCGTGGTGTTACAGCGCTTGAAAGCGGCTGGAATGGGAAGCCTGCCCGGTGGCGGCGCGGAGATTCTCGTCGATCGGGTGCGCGCCGCCTTGACGGTTAACAAGGTGATGACCGAAGAATGGCTCGATGTGCACCGTCAGTGGCACAAGCTGGGTGGGCGTTCC
>JANNLP010000574.1:0-17596 GCA_031396905.1 Gemmataceae bacterium | reverse complement strand
GACATCAACTTGCCCTTCAAGTCGTTCTTGAAGGACTTCGACCAGCGCTTGCTTCCGCTGCCGATATCCAGGCACACCAATTCGCCGGATCCGCTGATGGCATAAAGCGAGTCGCCATCAATGGTGGGCGTGCCGCGCGGGCCGCCGCCCCAGCCGTTGGGGAACCACGGGCCGATTGCCGTGCGCCAGACTTGTTGGCCGGTAGTCACATCGACGGCAAAGGCGTATTCCTCTTTTTTGTCTTCGCCGCCGAGGCAATACAGGACATTGCCGACGATCGCCGGGCCGGAATAGCCGAGGCCGGCCTGGTCGAACGTCCACATCAACTTCGGGCCGCTCTTCGGCCAGGCGGGTAGCTCGATTTCCGCCGACTTGCCATCGCGATTCGGCCCACGCCATTGCGGCCAGTCGGCGGCGGTCAGTGGCATTGCCATCGCGGTCCAAAGCACGGCTGCGACACGGAATTTCATGCGAAGTCTCGGGAAATCAAGTGGAAGTGGGCGTTGGCAGTATACCCGAGGCGCGCGAAACCGCCAAGAAACGCCCTTCGTCTACTCGGATTTGGTGGTAAAGGATAGAATGTGAGCGACGAATAACACCGGAGGGCGTTGCGCCCCGACTTTGGAGAAAACACGATGGCTTACTCAACCGACGCCTATATCACGGACCGCCCTGCCGCTGCCGCCCTACCGGCTGAGCGGGCGACGTTCATTCGCAAGACTTACGGACATGTGGCGGGGGCAGTGGCAGCGACAATTGTCATCGAAACCGCCTTGATCATGTCCGGGATAGCCGACACGCTGTTGCCTGCCTTGTATGGGTCCGGCGGAAAACTCGGCGTGATTTTGCTCATGGTAGCGTTCATGGCCGCGTCCTATGTGGCGCGTATGTGGGCTAACAACGGCGCTTCTCGTGCCACGCAATACGCGGGGCTTGGGCTTTACGTGGTCGTTCAATCGATCATCCTGTTGCCGCTGCTTTGGATTGCCCATCACTATTTTCCACAGCAGAACCTCATTCCCAAAGCTGGACTTCTCACCGGCGGACTTTTCCTTGGCTTGACGACGGCGGTATTCGTGACGAGAGCTGACTTCTCGTTTATGCGTGCCATTCTGCCCATGGCCATGTTTGTGATGTTGCTGACGGCGGTCGCGGGGCTGATGTTTGGCTTTACCCTCGGCCTCTGGTTCACTGTCATCATGATCTTGTTGGCCGCCGGCTATCTGGTTTATGACACCTCGAATGTGCTGCATCACTACCCGACCACGCATTACGTCGGTGCTTCTCTCGAATTGTTCGCATCAATTGCGATGCTGTTCTACTACATCCTGCGATTTGCAATGCAGATGACATCGCGGGATTGAATGGAATAAGAAATCCCCAAAAGCCCACCCATGACAATGGGTGGGCTTTCTCATGCGCTCAGCCTCCTAAACCGGCCAGGCCGAACAAGCCGGCAAAGACTTGCAGGGACACGGAAACCGTTGCTTTGAAGGCCGCGCCGCCTTCTAATGTCACGTGATAGAGGCGCAGTCGGTCGTCGGTGCCGAGGACCTGGCGGACAATGGTGTAGGTGTTTTCATCAAAGGTGTCGAAGAATGGTTTGAGTTTACCGGCAGTGACATCGAATTGCACAGCCGGCGCCGGCAGCGGCGATAGTGCCGCGAGCGTTTCACCCACTGCCTTGGCCGAGTTTTCGCCGACGCCGACCACGATCGCATCATCGCGGATCGCGAAAAAGACAGTTTCATCGCCGAAGATCTTCTTGAAATACTCGTTGTCGTCACCCTGATTGAACGAGTGCACGGCAAAGCCCGCCACCTTTTCCTTATCGAGCTTGAACCGGTCACGCTGCTCCTTCGGCAACACATCGACTAACTTCCTGATCTGTTCTTCGATTTTCTTGCCGTCTTTGAGCTTCAGGCCCATTAACCCCGTGTAATGTTTGGCGCCCGGACCGCGCATTGTCACCGCACCATCAAGGCTACCCGTCTCAAGACTTGGGACAAGCGCACGAAACAGCTTGCGAACTTCTTCCTTGGTTTTCTCGTCTTCTATTTCGATGTTGAACATGCTGAACAGGTCATCATTTGCATCCTGAAAGAGCTTGACAGCCACTTTGGTGATCTCCGCATCCACATGCGAGTTGACCGCCAAATTGATCGCGCCGGCCGCACCGACGAGCTTGGTGAACAGGCTTTGGCCCGGCTTGATCGCCGCGACCTCCGTGGCCAGCTTGGTTCCTTGTTTGGGTGTGACATTAAAGGCAAAGGCGAGTTCGCCGCTCGCTCGTTCGAAATTGACCTTCAGCGTGGATTCCTTGCTATCCTGGGCGAACATCTCCGTCCATTTCTGGTACACCGCGATTTGCGACTTGGCCACGTCGTTGTCTTCATGTTCGGCCGCCTCTTTGATATTCTCGGCGATCCAGTCCAGCGCCATTTTGCGGGCCGCGTCCGGAATCTGGTCGGCCATCAACGTGGCAGCCAAGGTCGCCGTTTCATTGCCCGCGAAGATCCGTGCCGGCGGCAACAGCTTCTCAATCGCCAGCGCTTCCTTGTGAAGCGCCGTCACATAGGCGTAACCGTTGGCAAAGCGCACGAACATCGGCAGCGGCATGTCCGGTATCGCTAGCGAATAGAAGTTATCCTCGATCTTGTCGGCTTTCACCTCGTACTTGCCAACCATTGCCAGCAGGGTTTTTTCATCCGCGACCGGCAACATGCCCACGGCGGTCGATTCCGTCACGTCGGCCGCGATGAAAACGTACGCGCCGATCGGCTTTTTCGTGTCGATGCCGGTGGCCGCCAGGTTGTCCAGGCCCAGCATTTCCAGCATCTTCGCTTCGAGTTCCTTCGGATCCTCGATGTGCCCGAACTTCTTCGCCAGGTACCTGACATCATCCAGCAGTCGGTCGATGGGCTGCACCCGCACGACCAGGGTCGGCGTCGCACCGCCAGCGTCGGGCGCTGGTGCCGTCGACGAAGGCAACGTTGTGGGGAACAATAAGACGAAAGTCGATAGGATTGTGCGACGCAACATGGACTTGGCCCTCAAAGGGAACAAAAGCCGGACGACCGGCCAACATTAGGGTAAGGGAACGCACGGGCAACGGCATCGAAACCACCGAATGCAACACGATCCTCATAAAACAGCCCTGATGTCCGTACCAATCTCACTGCCGTTGGATATTGCCCCGCCGGCCGTCGCCGCACCGCGAACGGTGTTGGATCATGCTGAAGAACTGACCGCATGGCTTGCCGAGCGCGGCCAGTCGGCGTTGCGCGTCAAGCAAATCCGCCGACAGATTCTCGCCAACCGGGTGGATACGTTCGCCGCGATGACCGACTTGCCCAAGGCACTGCGCGACGAACTGACGAACGACTGGTCGGTCTTCAGCACGAAGATTGATGCTTGCCACACGGCCAACGATGGCACCCGCAAACTGCTCTTGCGCCTGCACGATGGCCGGTTGATCGAATGCGTACTGCTGGGCGAGGCCGACCGCCGCACCGCGTGCATCAGCACGCAGGTCGGCTGCGGCATGGGCTGCGTGTTTTGTGCCAGCGGCCTGGATGGTGTGGCCCGCAACCTGACTTCCGGCGAGATTCTCGAACAACTGGTGCAACTGCGCAACCTGTTGCCCGCCGAAGAACGGCTCACGCACTGCGTAGTCATGGGCATGGGCGAACCGCTGGCCAACTTGCCGGCCTTGCTTGAAGCGCTGGCGATCGCTGGCCGTAAAGACGCTCTCGATCTCGGCGCTCGCCGCATCACCATCTCCACCGTCGGCCTGCCGGCGAAAATTCGCCAACTGGCCGAAACCGGCAAGCAATATCATCTCGCCGTTTCGCTGCATGCTCCGGATGACGCACTTCGAAACACCATTGTGCCGACCAACGACCGCATGGGCATCGACGCGATCATGGCCGCCGCCGACGCCTTTTATGCCCGCACCGGCCGGCAAGTCACGTATGAATACGTCCTGCTCGGCGGCTTGAACGACACGCCGCGCGAGTCCAGCAAGCTTGCAACGTTATTGCGCGGACGCCAAGCTCACGTGAACCTTATCCCGTTCAACGCCGTCGATGGCTTAGACTACCGCCGTCCGGAATCAGTAGCGGTGCAACACTTCGTGGAGACACTGCGCAACGCCGGCATCAGCGTCAAAGTGCGCAAAACCAAAGGCGGCGACATCGCCGCCGCCTGCGGACAATTGCGACGACGAGCAGAGGGGCAAGGATCACATCAACACACGGAGTCGAACAATGAATGAACCATCAACAAAGTGCCCGAAGTGTGCGAGCCAGATGGAGCAAGGATTCGTGCTGGATAACACCTACGGCGCGAGGATCGTCAGTCATTGGTGCGCCGGCCCGCCGGAAAAGTCGTTCTGGTTTGGCACCAAGTTGGCACACGAGTCGATACCGATCGGGACGCATCGCTGCACAACCTGCGGCTACCTGGAGTCGTACGCGCGGCCAGAGTTCGCGGCGAAGTAGCAAGGTGTAATCGTTCTCGAACTACTCTTTCTTCCCCGCCTCCATTTTCAACTCAAAGCACGCCGCCACTCGGTCATTGCGCACAAACAGCTTGCCGTTGGCAATGACGGGGTGATTCCAGGTTTTGCCATCGAGGGCTTTGAAGCGGGCCAGTTCTTTACATTTATCGGGACTCGCCTCAACAAGGGCGACATCTCCTTTCTCGCACTGCACCAGAAGTAAGCCTTGATCGGCAATGAGAAGTACCTGGCCATTGTCGTAGCCACGTTCTTTCCACATGCGCTTGCCGTCTTTAAGGCTCACGCAAATGAGCTTGCCAGTGTCAAAACCATAAGCATGGTCTTTGTAGATAACGAGGTCGTTGTAATACGGGCTGAAGGCGTTTGTGCTCCACACATTTGTAGGTTCCCACTTGCTACCATCGTAAGTTACGTGGACGCGATGCGTGCCCAAACCGAATCCGGTTCCGATCAACAGATCAGTGTCGCTGAGGATGGTCGGCTGTACGACACGGTTAATGCCATCGTCGAGTTTCCATTCGTAATTCCAGAGTTGCTTGCCATTGGCAGGGTCGAAAGAGGTCAGCCCGTCGCCGGCAGCAACGATGAGTTGCTCGATATCGTTGAGTCGCGACGGTTGCATCGAGGAATAGCTGGATCCGCCGTTGCCGGAAGTCCATGCTGGCTCGCCGGTGTCGGCACGATACGCCAGCACACTTGTGTCATGTGGCTCCTTCGCCTCGCCGTCTTTCTTTTCGGGACCGCCGCAAAAGACCGTCACTATATTCTTCACAACCAGCGGCGACGACGAAAAGCCCCAATCGGGGATTTTGGCTTTCGAGTCATCAACGATACTGCGTGACCATAACTTGTTGCCGGTCGCGGCATCCAGACAATTAAGCCGCCCTTTCGAACCCATGGTGTAGAGCTTGCCTTCAGAAAACGTGGGCGTCGCCCGCGGACCTGCACCGCCGATTGGATCCCAAAAACGCTCGGCATCGTGATGCACCCAAATGGTCTTACCGGTATTGGCGTCGTAACAGACGACGGCTTCCTTTTGATCATGCTGCTCCTGCGTGAATACCCGATCGCCTACCACGCAAAACGATGACCAGCCCGGACCGACGTCATGTCGCCAAAGTTCGCGCGGCGGATTGTCCTTCCAATTCGTATTGATCGAGACTCCTGTCAGCCGGCTATCGCGATTGACTCCACGGAAACCCGGCCAATCGCCCGCTTGCAATTCCAACGGCTTCACGGAATCAACCGAGGCGGTCTTAGCTGTCAATTTTGCCGCATCAGCCCGGGCGAGGTACGTTTCCTCGGCGGACGGGTTCCAGCGGAACGACAGCGTTTGCGTGAAATAACCATCCGTGCCTTCGAGACGAATTGCGGTGTAGAAACCAAACGTCGCCAACACCGCCAATACCAGTCCCACACGGCGCGTCGGCCAACTCATCTTCTGACTCAGGAACAGCCACCCGACCGCGGCCGTCATGACCATCGACGGCACGAACATCAGGAAAAACATGTTTTGGTAGCTATTATCACTTAGCAAATACGCCATCAGTCCCATAGCGATGGCAACGCCGAGGATGCCTAAGCGATCCGCCCAACTGATTCTGGTGAAGAACAGCCACCACACTAGAAACGCAACCTGCATGGCGATGCCGCCGAACATCATGATGAGCATGTGTTCCATTGTGCCAGGAATGATCCATCCGGGTACAAGACTGGACGCCCAAAGCAGAATGACAATGACCACGCCGGGCCAGAGGCGCAACGTTCGAGCCGGCGCGGCCAGCGAATTGTAAGTGTTCACTTTAGTATTCCAATTGACGACGTTTGGTGACTTCCACTGTGAGTGGTCATTCTACCTGCAAACCGGCAACGATGCCATGTCCGTTGCGGCAATGCCAACCGAGTCAATTCGGCACAGGAATTCCATCGTCTGTGGCCCCGACTTCTTCAATCGGCACGCCCGTCGCGTTATCGTCAAATTCGCCTTCCCAGCGGGCCATCACGCAGGTGGCCAGGCAGTTGCCGATCAAGTTCACTGTCGTGCGGGCCATGTCCATGAGTTCATCGACGCCGAGGATAACCGCGACCGCCTCCAGCGGCAGGCCGAACGATGCTAACGTGCCCGACAGAATCACCAGAGATGCCCGCGGCACGGCGGCGACGCCTTTGCTCGTCACCATCAACGTGAGCATCATTACGAGTTGTTGGTTCCAGCTCATCTCCACGCCAGCCGCCTGTGCGGCGAACACCGACGCGACGGCCAAATACAGCGTCGTGCCGTCAAGGTTAAATGAGTATCCCGTCGGCATAACGAAGGCGACGATACGCCGCGGCACGCCAATGGATTGCATTGCCAACATGGCCTTGGGCAACGCTGCCTCTGATGATGTGGTGGAAAATGCAATCAGCGCGGGTTCCTTGACCGCACGGGCGAATTTACGCCACGGCACCCGCGCAAAATATGCGATTGGTAGCAACACAACGAGCAGAAACACAACCAGCGCCCCGTAGAGCGTCAGAATGAGAATACCGAGGTTCTGCAACACGCCGATGCCGCTGTGGCCGACGGTGACGGCGATGGCCGCGCCGATACCAATCGGCGCATAGTTCATGACAATGCTGGTGAACTTGAACATCACCTCGGCCAGCGCTTCCAAACCGGTGAGCATGAATTCCTTGGGCCGGCCTCGGACCTGCGTAACGGCCACGCCAAAGATGATCGACCAGAAAACGATTTGCAGCACCTCGTTCTTGACGGCCGCCTCGAACACGCTTTCGGGCACGATGTGCTTGAGGAAGTCATCCAGAGTCTGAGTCCTAGTCGCAAGTTGCTCGCCCTCCTTGGCGGTGGCGTTGAGCTGAACACCCACACCCGGCCGAGTGAGGTTGACCGCGAATAGGCCGATGAACAGTGCCAGCGTGGTCACGATTTCGAAATAGATCAGCGACTTGAATGCCAGCCGGCCGACGCGCTTCATGTCGTCACCGTGCCCGGCAATGCCGATGACCAGCGTCGCGAAAATCAACGGCGCAATCAGCGATTTGATCATGCGCAGGAAGATCGTGGAAAGTGGCTTGAGGTACTGCGATGCTTCCGGAAACGCCCAGCCAATCACCGTACCGACGGCCATCGCGATGAGAATCCACTTGGTCAGCGACACTTTGCGGAGTGAGGAGAACATGGATCGACGTCTCGATAACGGTGAGTCTTGATGGAATAGCCCTGTCGGCGAAGATAGAGAATGCAGGCGGCGGGAACCAGCGCGGGGAGTTTGCGGCCATCAAAGAGCCAAAGCGATCCACTATAACTGACTCCATGCAATACACGGGATCGCTGCCGTTCAAAGGCAACTCGGACAAAGCGTTCGGGCTGGCCGAGTCCGCACTCACTGCGCTCGGGTTCCGGCTCACGCAGCGAACGGCATCGTCGCTGGAGATGACAGGGCCGGGAATGAACAGTTCTCGGGAAAGCGTGTTGGTCGGCGCTTCACGCGTTCATGTTAACAAAGGCAATGGCGAACTCACAATGGAAGCGGACTTGGGCGGCGTGCAGCGGATGACACGCTTCGTCATGTTGTTTCCCATCACGCTCTGTCTATTCCTGGCATTGTTGTTCGGCGTAGTGTTCACCGTGGCCAATGGTCCGGGTAACTGGATGTTTGCTGTCGCGGGAGCAGTCGGCGTCAATGCCCTGACATGGATGATCCTCGGACCGTGGATGGCGCGGCGGTTTCACAAGCGAACTTGCGACGGACTTGATACGCTGCTGGCGAATATGGTTGCCGTCGGAGAGGCGGCGTAGGCGAACAATGGGACGGATTCAGGTAAGATAAGGAACGCTCACGGAGGGCTTGCAATGCGATTCATCATCGTACCCTTGGCATCGCTGCTCTTTTATTGCGCCGCGGAAGACAAGCCGACGACCGAGAAACAAAAGATCGAAGCGCTCATCAAACATGTCGAGGAACTGAAAGACACCAAGTTTGTTCGCAATGGCCAGGAATACGACGGCAAGGCCGCCGCCAGGTTTTTGCGCGGCAAATGGGATGCTAACGACTCCAAGATCAAAACCGCCAAGGACTTCATCGAAAAGTCAGCGAGCCAGTCCTCCACCTCGGGCAAGCCGTACATGATCAAGTTCAAGGATGGCAGGGAGACGAAGAGCGGCGAGTATTTGCTTGCGGAACTGAAGAAGCTGGAGAAGCCGGCTCCCGAAAAAAAGAAGCCTTCGTCATGAGCGGCCGAGGCCGCAACCGATCAGCGATGAATCACCTTTTAATCACACTCGGAACGGTAACGTTTCGCAAGTCCCAAACGCTGTGCAAATGAAGTTCAACGCCTGCTCCAAGTGGAGCCGTGACTCGTCGGAGATCGTCCTCCGTTTCACACAAATACCAATCCGGTGCCGTGGCCATGCGCGGGAATCGTACTTCGACCAGGACCGGTGCACGTTCTACAAAAAGTGCGGCGATTTCGCTTCGGTTTTCCAAAGCCGGCGGATTCATCGCGGTTGCCATAGTAATCCACTTTCAACCCAGTATCGTCGCCGCCTGAGCAATTCGCGGACTGACTCGTTCGTTGAATTCATCATGAACCGTGCGGCCCTTCAAACGCAAGATCAATCTACTCAAAAAGGGAAAACGTGCTTCTACGTGTATCGCATTGACCTCCCGATCAGCGGTTCCGCCGGGCGTCGCCACGATCGTCAGACCCAGATCATATAATAACGAAACTGGAATTACCGCCACGGTCAACTCGCCTTTTTTTCCGGCCGCCTGCACCGCATCGATAATGCGTGTTGTTGGAACCATACTTCCAAGAAACAACGAAAGTCCGTTCTCGCCTTTCCGAAGCCGAAAATCCGCCGGACGCGGACTCGCGCGATTCACAATCACGCGCAACACTTGTTCGTCAACGTTAGGATTGGCCATTTAATCTCATGCTACTTACGACAGTTGCGTCACGCCATCACTTCACTCCTTGACCCCACCCATCGCGGCAATTAGGACAACCTCATCACCTTGAGGGCCTATCGATGTTTGACCGCGATGAGTTGAATCTGCTGGCCCTTGATATCAAGATGGTCGGCACACGCCGCAAGTGTGTGTTGCTCAGTGCGGGCAAGACCGCCGACAAGCTCCGGTTGCTGCCGTCGGTGTATTCACTGCTGAAGCTCAATTTCGACATCTTTGCAACCAAGGGCACCAGCCACTTTCTCAATCAGCTCAACATCCCCAATACCGAGATTCACAAGATTGCGGAACAAAAGGAACCGAATATCCGCTCCTTTCTGGAGCGCGCCCGCTTTGACCTCGTCATCAATGTGCTGACCGACGATCGTGATTACGATGAAGGATCCGACTCGCGGCTCATTCGCAGATTGGCCATCGAACACGAGATCCCGCTGATCACCGACGTGGACGTCGCCAAGTTGATGATCGACAAGCTCGAAGAGCGCGTCCGCGAAGGCGTCTACCGTTATAAGTTGGCCGACAAAACGACGCCCTGGGACATGCGCATCGCCTTTCGCCGGATGATCGAAGCGCACGGCGGTTACTGCAACTATCACGCGCACTTCGATAAGGCCTATTTGATCTCGAAGGATAACTTGAAGCTCAGCATGGTGGACATGCAGCGCAAGTGGGCGCTGTACAAGCATTTGAAGGAGAACTACACACACGAGGATCTGGTCGAGCGTATTGGCCGCGGCGTCGAAACCATGATCGCGCAAGGAGCGGTGTATTGCCGCACCATGGTCGATGCCGACAGTACCGTCAAGACATTGCCCACGCTGGCGGCTCTTGAAGTAAAGAAGAAGTACGCCAACCGCATCCACATGGAAATCGGCGTGCAGCCTTTGCAGGGTGTGCTCGACGAAGAGTCGCGGATGTACTTTGAACAGGCGTGTGAATTGGCCGACGTGGTTGGCGGCCTGCCCTCGAAAGATCGGCCCACGCCGGAGAAACATCTCGACATCGTTCTTGGTATTGCCCGCAAGCTCGGCAAACCGGTGGACGTGCATGTCGATCAGGAAAACAACCCCGCTGAAACTGAAACGGAATTGCTGGCCCACAAAACCATTGAGTTCGGCCTGGAAGGCCGCGTCTCGGCCATTCATGCGATCTCAGTGGCGGCGAAACCCCCGGCCGAACAGGACCGCATCTGCCGGCTCATGCACAAGGCCGGCGTCAGCGCGATCGTCTGCCCGTCGGCCGCTTTGAGCATGAAGCAACTGGAATACACTGCGCCACTTCACAACTCGATCGCTCCGGTCGCGCGGATGCTCGATGCCGGCGTGTGCGTCCGCCTCGGCGTGGATAACGTCTACGACTTGTTCATGCCGCTCGTCGATGGCGACATGTGGTTCGAATGCCGGCTTCTGATGGAAGCGTGTCGTTTGTATGATCTGGAGCGCGTCGCTCAGATGGCGTGCGATCGGACCGGCTTCGCGGCAGAGGCTGTAAGAGTGTAGAATGATTCACGGAGGATCATCATGGGCGAAATTCGGGTCAAAGTTCGATTGACCAACTCGATGGACGAAGCACTGCATCGCCGGGGTCAACTCGCCGCCGACAAAGTGCGATTTTATGATGCTGACGCCATGGTCGATACTGGTGCCGTTCGCATGGTGATCCCTTCGCATGTCCTTCAGCAAATAGGTGCACAGGTTCGCGGCCAACGTGTCGCCGAGTACGGTGATGGCCGTAAAGAAACGGTAGATATGTCGGAGTCCATCATCGTCGATATTCTTGGCCGCGATACCGCCGATGAGGCACTGATTCTCGGCGACGAAGTATTGATCGGCCAGACCGTATTGGAAAAACTGGACCTTCTTGCCGACTGCGCCAACCGCCGGCTCATCCCGAATCCAGCGCATCCGGATCAACCGGTGACGAAAGTAAAGTAGACTCCTTTAGAATGTTCGTTGCCAGTAACCCACGTCGATCCAGCGATCTAACTTGAAGCCGACTTCGGGAAAGTGAGCAACTTTTGTCATGCCGAACTTCTCGTGCAATGCCACGCTCGCTGCGTTCGGCAGCGAGACACCGCCGATGACTGCGTGGATACTCTTGGCTTGTAGTAACGGGAACAGCTCGGCATACAGTGCAGTGCCGATCCCATTCCCAATGCTGGTGGGTGCCAGATAGACTGTGACTTCCGCGGAATAGCGATACGCACAACGAGACTTCCACTTCGACGCGTAAGCGTATCCCACAAGCTGTCCGCCATTCTCCGCGACGAGCCAGGGAAACGACTCGGACCATACCTCCGCCATGCGCCGAACAAATTCATCCGGCGAAACCGATTCCTCTTCGAATGTCACGATGGTGTGCCTGACATAGTAGTTGTAAATGTCCGCGATCGCCGCAGCGTCCGCTTGCACTGCGGCTCGAATCGTTGTCCCAAGATGTGCTTGACCTGGCATGGCGCATATTTTGGCAATCGATGTATGAGAATACAAGTCGGTGGAAACGCAGAATTGCTATCGGCCGTTATGCCGCCAGCCATCGCGCGGCGGAGGCCAAGGCTGTCCAGCGGCGATGCGGTTCGGCGGAGACGAGTTCACCCGCCCAATCACGCAGGGTTGTGTCTTCAACGCCGGTCAAAGAATCATGGAGAGCCTTATCAAATGTGCCGTTGAGTTTAGCGGGGCGAAGTGTCGCCAAGTCGCCGGGGAACTTCGGCGCGGTACCAAGGACTACCGCGGCACTCACACCCAATGCGTAGGCATCCCAGGAAGGTTCGGGTCGGGCGTCGCGCCAGGCTTCCGGCGGCAGGAAGTAGGGCGTACCGCTGACGTCAGTGTCAACTTCTTGCGTCGAACCAAGATCAATGGCGAGGCCGAAATCTACGAGCACCGGTGTCGCATCCGGACGCCGCATCAGAACATTCGCTGGCTTGACATCGCGATGAACCAATCCCGCGGCGGCCACGGCCGTCAACGCATCGGCCAATCTGGCAAAACAGGTACGCGGCGACGCCGGTGCGACCGCTCCGAGTTCCTCACCCACCACAAGTTCCATCAGCAACACCCAATAATTGCCTGCTCGCTGGGCGCGCAGCACGCGAACGACGTTTGGATGGCGCACGCGCGCGGCCAAAAGCGCTTCGCGAACGGCTCGACCGTGACTGAGCAACTTCACGGCGATGAGCGCCCCGGTCGCAGTGACCCGCCCGGAGAACACGCAACCCTGGCCACCGCCGCCGAGATATTGCTCGATCATCACCCCAGGTACTTCAATGTCGGGATGATCTTCCGGTAGCCGCGCGTTACCAGTGACCGTCAGTGGCGCGATGCGGCCATGATGCATTTGCACGTCAGCGTCAGCCAACACACCGGTATCAAGCCGGGCAACTGCACTGAGCAAGTCGGCCAGCGGACGGCCGGCGAAAGCGTCGGGTCGGAAAGGCATCATGATCTCCAGACTTTGGAGCAGGGCAGATAACACGATTGGGCGGTTCCTTCAACCGGAGAACGATAGTGCCTGAAATGCTTGCGATGCAAAATGGTCGTGCGAATGGGGAATTGTAATGGTTACACCGCGAGCATCAATGAGTCATACACTGCCGAAATATCTTCCGCGTGGAGTGTGACAATGGAACCGATGGCGTATGCAATGGCTGGCGCCGGCCTGGTGCTCGGAGTGGCGATTGGTTTCCTTTTCGGGAAAAAGGCAGCGATTCCGCCAGTGATGGCGGAGGTCCCGCATCGGCCATTGCCGCCCGTGGTGAAGAAACCGTCCGGCGAACCATTGCGGCTCCTGGCGATCTTGCAGCGCGAGGGCCGGCTGCTTGATTTCCTCCTCGAAGATATTACTGCGTATCAAGACGCCCAAATCGGTGCGGCTGTCCGCGACATTCACCGCGGCTGCCGTAAGGCCGTTGAGGAACATTTGGTCCTGGAGCGCATTCTTGCGGGCGATGAAGGTCAACCGGTGACTGTGCCGACAGGTTTCGACCCCGCGTCGATTCGGCTGACCGGCAATGTGACGGGGCAACCGCCATTCAACGGCACCCTGCAACACCACGGCTGGCGCGTCAAAGAATTGAAGCTGCCAGATGCGGGAGAGAGCCGTGATGCCTTCGTGGTCGCCCCGGCCGAGGTGTCCTTAGCTTGAAGCCGCATTGTGACATCGCGCAGCGGAGCGGTGTACAATGGCATCATGAATATTCGATCCGACAACTGCCAGTCTGATCCTGGCCCAGATGTTATCGTAACCGATCGTCGGCCTGATGAACAAAAGTTGTTGGAGTGGGCCGAAAAATTCGACCGTTATTACGAAACGGTGTGGTTGGCTTTGCTGCGTAAATATGGGCCGGTTCAGGCCATCAATGCCATGAAGAACTGGTGCGAAAAACTATCCGACGACAAGTATAAGAGATGGGTCAAGTTGCTGACGAGGCTGTCGCTGGCTGAACGACAAGGGAAAGACAATAACTCGGCACCTACCTCGCGGGCTAACGATTCGCGCTGATATTGATTCCATCCCATCCCGCACGCCGATGAATGCGACCGTCCGAATCAATCGTACCCACAAATGGCGGGCGCGGCGTGTGCCACCAGCGGCGGAAATCGACGAGTGGCAAATAGGCCCAACGCGCACGGCGCTTCAACCAGGCTTTCGCACTCGATGGCTTTGGGCTCCGGCTACCAACTTTAGCCGCTGCGGCCCAACGGGAGTACAAGGACTGATGCGGATTAATGATTTCGCTGCGACTCTCAGTCTTGCGCGCGATGAACCAGAGGGCTACCGGTCGCGGCGAAAAACCCCACGCTCCCAGGTTGAAGTGATCGCACGAGCCGAGCGTATATTGGTACACACGCCAGGGATGGAGGAATTCCATTGATCCTGACACAAGTAGTTCGACCAGAAACGCGCGCTCAATTACGAAGCCGTTGGCTGCGTAAAAATCCCAAAGCAAAGTCGGGCTGAGTTGATAGAAACCGTGGTCAATATAGTTGGAGGCCACCGCCATATGCACAGCCCGACCACCGACGCGGACCGATCGCGCCATGCTGCGTAGGCTTGTGGCGATGTCGAAAACATGTTCCAGTGTCCCGCCGTCATAGACACAGTCATACTTTTCAGCGAACGCATCTGGTAAAGGCTGGTTCAAGTCGGCGACGTGCGTCGGATGTTCGGAAGACGAAACATCCATACTCTCGACGTTCTGAAACCCCAACTGGCGAAAGAACTCCTGATCGTCCACCGCGTCGCCATTGCCGGCTATCGGTGCAGACTGGATATGATGGTTGCAAAACGCCCTAAACGTCAGTCGGTCGAAAAACATGGATTGGCGGCCAAGTTGCAGAATCGAACCAGACCAGGGATGTCGGCGGTTTTCGTCCGCCCACAACGCAGCGGTCTGAATCGGTATGGCCACAAGACGCACTCCCTGATGTCCAAAACGAAATCATCACTACTTACGCCCCGTGATAATCAATCTCCTTCACTTCGAGTGCGTGTTTCACGATGAAATCGCGGCGGGGTTCGACTTTTTCGCCCATCAGTGTGCGGAACATTTCGTTGGCGGCTTCGGCATCGTCCATGGTCACTTGCAGCATCGTGCGGTTCTTCGGGTCGAGCGTCGTTTCCCACAGTTGCTCGGGGTTCATTTCGCCGAGGCCTTTGAAACGCGTGACGGTGATGCCGCGTTCGCCGAGCCGGCGGATGTCCATCGGCAACTCGCGCAGGTGCGGCAGCAACTTCGTTGAGTCGCCGTGAATCAGCTCGAACTTGATCGGTGGCTCTCGGCCAGCGATCCGTTCTTGCGGCGTGAGATCGGTCAGGCCCAAGCCAAATTCGCGGAACTTCTCGAGGTTGCGGTTGATGCCCTTCATCTCGTGCAACTCGTGCCGCGTGTAACGCGTCTTGATAGTACCGTTGAGGCTCTCTTCGCCCTCTTCGGTGAGGACTAGGTCGTAGCCGAGCCGAGCTTGCTCGGCTGTAATGAAGGCGTCGGCGTCTTCTGACTTCGCAAACCAGTGATCCTTGCCAGCAAACGTCACTTGGCAAACGGGTAACAAGCCGTTGTTCGCATGTGGAATCAAGTAGCGCAGACTGAACCCGCGGCGCTCGACGATCTGCAGGCCCGCATCCAATTCACCGGAGAGCTGCACCAAGCGCTTCAACTCTTCGCCGGCAAACGCCGGCCGATCAAGGAAGTGGGCCTTCACGCTCGTGTTCTTGATCCCGCGATCGTACAGCTCCTTGTCCATGTCCTCGGCGGTGCGGACGAACCGTGTTTCCTTTTTCTGCGTCACCGAATACAGCGGCGGCCGGGCGACGTAAATGTGGCCCGACTCCACGAGCTTGCGCATTTGCCGGTAGAAGAACGTCAACAGCAGCGTGCGGATGTGCTGACCGTCCACGTCGGCGTCCGTCAGGATGATGACTTTGCCGTAGCGGCAGCCGGCTATGTCCTCGGAGTTGCCGATGTCCACGCCGACGGCGGCAATAAGGCTGGCAATCTCCTCGTTAGCCAACAATTTCTCAAGACGTGCCTTCTCGACATTGAGGACTTTGCCACGCAACGGCAGGATGGCCTGGTACATGCGATCGCGGCCGCCTTCGGCCGACCCGCCGGCCGATTGACCTTCAACCAGGAACAACTCGGAAGCATCGCGATCGCGCGTGGTGCAGTCCATGAGCTTGCCCGGCAGTCCGCCGCCGCTGAGGATTGACTTGCGATCCTTGAGTGCCTTCTTCGCTTTCTGTGCCGCTTCACGGGCCTCGGCCGCCAAGGCGATCTTCTTCAACACCTTCATGGCGATCTTGGGATTCTCTTCCAGCCACTTAGCCAGCGCCTCGTTCACTACGCTGGAAACGATGCCTTCCACTTCCAAGTTGTTCAACTTGACCTTGGTCTGGCTTTCGAATTGCGGCTCGGGCACTTGAATGCTGACGATGGCCGTGAGACCTTCGCGAAAGTCTTCGCCAATGGGGCTGATATTTTTGAAGATCTCTTCCTTGGTGCCGTAAGCATTCAGCGCGCGTGTGACGGCCGCTCGAAAACCCGAGAGGTGCGTGCCGCCGCCGGGATTGTAAGCGTTGTTGGCATATGCGCGTACGCGCTCCTCTTCGCCGGCGATTGAATATTGCAACGCCACTTCGACGCGGACATCGTCCACGGTTTTGTCCATATAAATCGGTTCGTGAATCACCTCGTCGGAGCGGTTGAGGTATTTCACATACTCGGCAATGCCGCCTTCGTAATGAAACAACTCCTTCTTGCCGTTGCGTTCGTCGAGCAGCGTGATGGCCAGTCCTTTGTTCAGGAATGCCAACTCGCGCAGACGATGCTCCAATGTGTCGTAGTCGAACGTGACACCGTGGAAAATTTCCGGATCGGGTCGGAACGTGACGGTGGTTCCGGTCTTACCATCAGGCGCCGCGCCGAGTTCGCGCACTTCCGTGACCGGTTTGCCGCGCTCGTACTCCTGTGCGTACACCCGGCCATTGCGGCGCACGCGGGCTTCGGTCCACTCACTCAGCGCAGTGACGGCCTTGGCGCCCATGCCGTGCAAGCCGGCCGACACCTTGTACGCTTTGTTGTCGAACTTCGCTCCGGCACCGACGGTGGTGAGCACGACTTCTAACGTGGAGCGACCTGTCTCTTTGTGAATATCCACCGGGATGCCGCGGCCATCATCGACCACGCCGCACGACCCATCGACATGCACGATGACGCTGATGTGTTTGCAATGGCCGGCAAGGGCTTCGTCCACCGAGTTGTACACCAATTCGTAAACGAGATGGTGCAACCCCTTCGGCCCGGTGTCGCCGATATACATGCCCGGCCGCTGCCGAATGTGGGCCGCGTCGCGGAGAACTTTGACGTCCTCACCCTCGTAGCGAGCTTCATTGCGAATCGTGTCGTCAGCCATAAAAACGGGCGTCCTGATAGTCTGGAGGCGAACGGGTATTCTATGGGTCTTAGGCGTGATTAACTACCAGTTAATCCCAAAAGTTGTCGGTGTAAGTTGTTAATTTGACGTCATTTATGGCGATGATCTAAACACCGGCTGTCCGAAAGCGCAGGTCTTTCAGCGCTTGCCCCGGCAAAAGGGTT
>JANNLP010000571.1:0-4519 GCA_031396905.1 Gemmataceae bacterium | reverse complement strand
CGACGGCGGGTCGGCAAACAAGCAGACCGACCACCCATTGCCATCGGTCGCGAGGTTTTATTGGTCGGAGTTTCCGGCATGGGTCGGCCAATACCTCGGTAAGGTCTGGGTGCGGTGTGGTTTTGGAGGTGAGAGCATGCGGCCAAAACGTCCAACGGCCTGCCAGGCAAAGCAATGCCGGGCTGAGCGTCAACGAGGCAATCCAGACGATGATCAGGCTCAACGGGATGGCGATTCCCGCTTCGCGGAACTTGCCGAATTCCGCGAGGGACAATGTACCGAGTCCACAGATCACTGTGAAGGCACTGGCCGTGATTGTCGAACCAACGCCGGCGATCGCGCTGGAAACTGCTTTGCAAATCGATTCGCCATCATCGACGGCTTCCTTGTATCGCGCGATCAGAAACAGCGTGAAGTCCACGCCGGCACCGTAAGCGAGAATCGTGACATAGACCTGGATGCCGGGAAACAGCCCGATGATGCCCGCGCCGGCTAACAGAGCCAGCACGGAAACCGAAACCTGAACCGCCGCGACCACTGTCAAAAGCGGAATGAGAGCCAACATCGGCGCGCGGTAGATTAAGAGGAGAAGGACGATCACCAAAGCGATGGTAAGAAACTCGGTCGAACGCGAGCCTTGCAATTCGGCCTGGCGTTGATCGCGGCCAACAACCGCGCTGCCCGTCAGATTCACTTGCATGCCTGCCGGTATCTTGCCACTCGATTGCAAGTCAGCGAGCATTTTCTCCACGCCAGCGACAATCGGCGCGTTCACCTCAGACATAAAGCCCGTGGACAACTCCACTGCGACCAGCAAGGCCTCGCGATCCGAGCTGACCAGTAACTCGCCAATTCCCGGCGCATTGGGTGTGCGAAGTCGCAGCACTGGATTACTGTTCTTGGGCGGCGACGGCGCGTCAGTGCCAAATGGATTATCATCGCCGGCCGGTTTCGGAGCATCCGCCAATCCCGTCACTTTTTGCAATGCCGGTTCCAAAACATCGCTGACGAATCGTTTGTCGGCGTCGAGATGCTTGCCTTTCGAGCCAGGCCGATGGAGGATGATCACCATGTTGCTGGCGGTGAGATCATCAAAGGCTTCACGGAATTTGCTTTCGGCCACTCGACTTGTCGAATCAGGCTTCAATAGAACGTCGTCATCATCAACGGCGACTTGCCGCCAGGGCGGCGCCGTCATCCAGGTCGCAAACAACACGGCGACCCAAATAGCCAACCACCATGGCGACGACCGACTGACATTCTGCCCGAGCAGGCGAAACATTACAGCGCTCCGACTATCGACTCAATTCCCGTCCTTAGGCAGGGGAAAGGCACGAAGCGTTTGTTTGGCGATGTCGCTAAAGTCTGCGGGAGGCACGTCAAAACTGCTGAGCTTGAATGTCCCCAACAGGTGCTTTCCGCGATCTCCCTTGTTGGCATTAATCATTCCATCCTGAAATTGCTGGCGAGTGGCATCGTCGATACTGCCGTCGGCATAAGCAATAATGACTGGAATCAGCTTTTCCGAATGTACGAGTTCCCTTATCTTAGCGAATCGCGCCTGGTTGCGACGTTTGTATGTCTCCAATGCGCCGCCGTCAACGACCGCGGCCGCCAGTTTGCCATCGACGACTTCATCAATGGCTTCTTCGCGGAACTCGGGGGTGACGATTTTAGAAAAGAACGCGTCGGCCGGTTGGCCGGCCTTCTGCGCTTGTTGCTCGACGAAGAGTCGCAAGTAACGCATTCCTTCCGGAATCGCGATCGCCTTGCCTTTGAGATCGGTCATGCTCTTGGCGGAATCGGTCTTGGCAACAATGACGTAAACCACCGGGTATCGCGGACCCTGCACGGCGAGTACCATCGGTTTGATGGTGGCTCGCCGATCCAGCGCCCAGACAAATTCGCTTCCAGAAAAAATGCCAACCTGAATGCTCTTGTCGGCCAGTCCGTCGGCGAGTTTTTGCCAACTGTCCTGCCGGACAACCTCGGCCGTCAATTTGCTTTCATCGCGGACAAAGTCCTTGAGCGTGGCCTCGGCCGTGTTGCCTTTACCGCCGGGGGCCAGCGGACCGACGGTGCCGATTTTCAGAACGGCGGGCTGTTGCGCGGCCAATCCACAAGCCAGACCCCCGAGTATCAGCAACGACATCGTGCTGCCAATGCGTCCAATGAATCCGTTCCATCGCATCACGTTGCTCCTTTGCCTTTGGGATCAATGCCGATTAAACGTGCTTGCCGCAAAACGTGTACCAATAAGTTAACGACGACCTCGGCTGTATGGCCGTATCCGCGCAAACGAGCGTGACTTTTGAATTCTACGAAGAGCTGACGCTATGATGGAGGCCTGAATTCACTTCGTCACCACCGGCGCGATGACAGGTGCCGAGTAATGGGAATGAACTTTCCGTTGCCCACGCATTGATCTGCACAAGAGATTGCGGTTTCTCGTTGCAATGCAGGGCTTTGTGCCCGGTATCACGCTGCCCGCCGTGGCGGCACACGATTTGCGACCTTGCTCTCATCGCCCGCCGACCAACGCCAAGGTGCATGATGAAGCTATTTGATCCCAAAGCCCAGCCAGCCAAGCTGGAAGTAGTGCGCCTCGATGACTTGGACGACGGGGAATTCACGGCTCCCGAGCCGGATGAATTGGAAGACGAAGAGGAAGAAGAGGACGACGAAGACGAAGAAGATGACGAGGAAGAAGGAGATGAAGCTGCGGGCGATGAAGGTATCGATGACGTGCAGCCGCTTTAGAAGTTAATCATCAAGCCGAGTTCGCTCTCGCCACCGCCGCGTCCTATTGGAAGTAAGGCCTACTACGATGAATGAGCTACACCACGAAACCACGGAAAGTCCGGATAACCTCCTTGGTATTATTCCCAACGATGACGCAACGCCGCTCGTTGCCAATGAGAAGCGTAAAAAGAAAAGCAAGATAGAGGTGCAACTGGACGACGGCAAAGAACGACCCGCACCGGGCAAGAAGAAAAAGCACGATTCACTCTACCAACTGCAAATGCCGAAATAGCAATCAAACGGTGAGCCATGCCGAAGGCGAAAAACCAGGAACGAAAACAGTCAACTGCAAAACCCTCTACTGAGAAGGCCGACGTCAAGGAAGAAGACAAGGCGACGACCGAGCAGCCTACGCCCACCTCCGGTAAGGTAAAGACGGAAGGCACCGCTGCTCCGCCTGAACCTAATGAATAGTCAGTATGAGGACATTGATAAGCGTCATCTTGCCGAACGTGTCCATCACTTCATAGCTTCACTGTCAAATGGATACTTCGGGTCTTTCCATACTCGTCGTCGACGATTATCCGGACACTGCGTCAAGCATGGCCGAGGTGCTGAAGATGCACGGCCATCGCGCCAGGATTGCAACAACCGGTCCGGAGGCAATTCGGTCATTGGTCGATGAACCCGCCGACGTGGTCTTGCTTGACTTGAGTATGCCAGGCATGAGCGGCTACGATGTGGCCAGTCGCATTCGCCAGTCAATCCACTTGCGCCAGCCCGTGATTATCGTCATCACGGCGAGCCAGACATTGACCGAGCAGCCGCCTGAGTCCGTCCGTATCGATCATTTTCTAATTAAGCCGGTGGTCCTGAAGGAGCTTGTTGCCAAGTTGAGTCTTATTCGGCCCGCCACTCGAAAAAGTTGATGGCCATTGGTTCCCCTCGCGTTCCGAAAGCGAGGGGAACGTCAACCGATTGCTTGCGTCACGGGCTCTCGAAAACATTGCTGTGGCTGGTCGTCGCCAGATTGAAGCGCACGTCAGACACGGCATCGACGTCCAAATCACCGCCATCGTTGTAGATGCCGCCGCCGATGCCCTGGCCGAATGCGCCCCCGGACCCGAAGTGTCCGCCGAAAGCGGCGTTCAGAAACACGCGGCTGTTGATCAGATCGATGGATGCGGACGTGTCGGGTCGGGAGAACACGTAGAGGCCGCCGCCGAGCCCGTCCCCGCCATCGCCGCCGACGCCGCCTTTGCCACCGAATGCTCGATTGCCGGCGACGATCGAGTTTGACAGGGTCAGGGACGAGTCTTCAACGAAAGCCAAGTTCATTTTGGCATTGTTGCCGACGGCGATTCCACCGCCGGTACCGTCACCGCCGTCATTGCCAGAGCCGCCAGCCCCGCCAAATGCCGTGTTGAAGAGGAAGGAGCTTTGGTCGATCGTGGCATGGGAAAGGAACTGAATGTCGATGGCGCCACCCGAGCCAAGCCCGGTGGGGGCGGCACCCGCGCCCGGCCCGCCGGCGCCGGCGGCGACGACATTGTACGCCACGACGCACTTGGTCATGGTCATGGTTGAGAAGGCAAAGTTATTGATGCCGCCGCCGAGGGCATTCGCGCCCGGCCCGCTGGAGGTTGAGCCGCCGCGGCTGTGGTTGTAGGAAATCACGCAGTTGCTCAATTTCAGGATTCAGTAGATGTGGTTGGAGTTGCCGCCGCCGAGACCACCGCCTGTTTGCGGATTGGCCGCGGTGATGATGGCATTGTTT
>JANNLP010000541.1:0-5281 GCA_031396905.1 Gemmataceae bacterium | reverse complement strand
GCTTGATGTCGCGGTGAATAATACCTTTGTGGTGCGCGTGCTGAATGGCGTGGCAGACATGTCCAAATAACTCCAGCCGTGCCCGCAAATCCAGCTTACGGTCATCACAATAGCGGGTGATCGGTTGGTCGCCCGCCAACTCCATCACGAAAAATGGTCGCCCCGACGGCGTTGTCCCGGCCTCGTACACTTGGGCCACATTCGGATGGTCCATTGACGCAAGGGCCTGACGCTCGGCATCAAAGCGGGCGATGATGCGTTTGCTATCCATACCCGGCTTGATGACTTTGAGTGCGACGCTTCGGTGAACCGGGTGCGATTGCTCAGCCAACCACACTGAGCCCATGCCGCCTTCGCCGAGCGGATGCAGCAGTTTGTATTGCCCGATGACGTCGCCCGGTCGCTCCATCATGTCAGGGTTTGCGACCTGAATAATTGGGAGCGACCCCGGCAGCGTCTTTTCATTCGCCGGGTGGTGCACGGACATTTCGTGATCGAGCAATGCGGTCAAGAGCTGCCTCCGGGCGCGCGGAATCCTTGCGGGGCGGGTATCCGAACATTAGCTTTGAAAAACGGAGCGTGCCGACGTCGGCGCATTTACCATCGGTGTTGGTTGTTGTGACAGCGTTATTAGGAAGGTTAGATTGTATCGATTGCACGTCATAGCGCGACAACACGACCCGTTCGGCTGGCTTCGTATATGGCGTGAATTAACTCAACGGACTTGCGCCCTTCGCGGCCATCCACGGCAAATGGCCGGCCGGCGCGAATGGCCTCAACAAAGTCCCGCAATTGCCGGGTATGGCCCTCATGCGAAATGGACTTCGGATCTGAGGCTCCGCTCCCACCATCCATTTTTTGCCCTAATCGTTTACGAAGGTCGGCGTCCTCCGGATGCTCCTCGGCAAATTGCCAAAGCAACAACTGGTCGTTCTCGGCGGTAACTGATCCGCGATCGCCATGAATCGCCAATGTTTTGGGTACTCCCGGGTAGGCACTGGTGGTGGCAATTATTGTCCCTAAAGCGCCACTTGCAAAACGAACGGTGGCAACGCATGTGTCTTCGACTTCAATGCGTTCGTGCGCCAATGTTGCCGTGAATCCGCTGACGTGGGTCGCCGGTCCCATCAACCACAAAAGCAAATCGACATTGTGGATGGCCTGATTCATCAGCGCACCGCCGCCATCCAATTCCCAGGTGCCGCGCCATGCGCCGCTGTCGTAGTACTCCTGGCTACGCCACCACTTGCACGTGGTTTCAGCAATCGTAACGCGGCCAAACCTCCCCGACTCCACGGCTGACTTCATTGCTACATTGGTATCGTGAAACCGCGAAGGGAAGATTGTGCAAAGTTGCACGCCGGCTCGATTGCAAGCTTCAATGATGCGGTCGCAGCGTTCGGGCGTAATCTCCAGAGGTTTCTCCACAACGACGTGCTTGCCCGCCTGTGCTGCTATGGTTGCCGGCTCAAGATGATTACCCGAAGGCGTACAGATGATGACAGCATCAATGCCAGGTTGGCGAAGTGCGATAGCGAGATCCGAAAATACGCCGATTCCGGTCAGACCCATTTCGGTTGCCAGCCGGTTGGGAGCATCAACCGTGCGCCCGACTAGGCCGACTACGCGTGTTCCGGGAATGTCGGCGAGCGCACGAACGTGAAACCGAGCAATTGTTCCGCAGCCAACAATCAAGAACCCGAGTGGAGCAGTCACGGCCCGCTTCCGTTAGAGGAGGTCAATGTGGTGATTTCAATTGTAGTACGGCCTTAACTAGATACTGAGCGCCACTTAGAACGGTCGCGATTAGCATGGCCCAGACAATCAATAAACGAATTGGTTCCAAGGCCGCACGTTGCTCTGTTGGATACGACAGCACAACAAAAATCGCAATCAGCGCGGCACATTGCAGGACCATCTTGATCTTGCCGACATAGTCGGCACCAAACGCGACGCCTCGAGCCTCGAAAAAGCTCCGCAGTCCCGTGACGATCAATTCACGGGCGACGACGACGGCGACCATCCACGCGGTAAGTCCCGAGCCGCTAACCGGCAATAGAAAGATGAACGCTCCGCAAACTAGCAGTTTGTCAACCAGTGGGTCAAGATTGCGGCCCAAGGCACTCGTGAGACCCTGTTTGCGGGCCAAATAGCCATCGAGCCAATCCGTGATGGCAGCGATCACGAACACGCCCAATGCCGCCGTCCAACATTCAAAATGAATCAGAACGAAAAGTATGATCGCCAGGCCGAGGCGAGAAAGTGTCAAGATATTTGGGAGATTCCACACCATCGGCGCTTGTTGAACCGTCGGATCCTTCGAGTCCATGACCGCTTCCATATCGTGTCACCACGGATTACCCAGCGCTCGCGCGGTCAGGTCATAACCATCGGCGGCGGTAACCTTGGCTTTCACGAAATCGCCCGCGCGCAGATTCTTGCCTTTGAGCCGCACCGTCGTGTCAATTTCCGGAGCATCCGCAGTGCCCCGCGCGCGGACGTGGTTGGGAAACTCCGGATCCGGCCCATCGACGATTGCCGAAATCTCCTCGCCCACCTGAGCCGCGCTCCACGCAAACGCCACTTCCTGCTGTGCCGCCATGACGCGATCACGGCGCTCTTGCATAACATCGGGCAACACATGGTCGGTGAGGCGGTCCGCCGGCGTGCCGGGTTCCCGTGAATACGTGAAGACGCCGCAGCGCTCGAAACGTGCCGACTTCGTGAAGTCCACCAGCTCATCGACATCACTATCGGTTTCGCCAGGGAAGCCCACGATGAAGGTCGTGCGCATCACCAGACCGGGCATGGTAGCGCGGAGTTGGGCCAGCAGTTCTTCGGTCGATGCGCGGGTGACTCGCCGCTGCATCCGTCGCAACATCCGGTCGTTAATGTGTTGCAGCGGCATGTCGAGATAAGGAATGATCTTCTTGGCCGCACCCAGAGTTTCAATCAACTCATGGTTGAAATGTTCCGGGTAGCAATAGAGGATGCGAATCCACTCAATGCCCTCGACGCGGTCAAGCTTCCGCAGCAACTCCGCCAATCGCACTTTGCCGTAAAGGTCCAGGCCGTAATATGTCGTGTCCTGAGCAACGATAATGAGTTCGCGGACACCGTCCGCGGCCAATTCTTTCGCTTCGCGGATAACTTCGTCCATCGGCTTGGTGACGTGCTTGCCGCGCATTTGCGGGATCGCGCAAAAGGTACAGAGCCGATCACAGCCTTCACTGATCTTCAAGTAAGCATAGTGTTTCGGCGTGATCCGCAGCCGGGCCGTGTCTTCCTGTGCCCGCACCGGAGCCGGCTTGAAAAGCGACCGTTGTTCTTGAACGAGATGTTCACGCTTGGGTCCAGCACGGTCCAACACCGACGCGATGTCTTCGCGTCCGAACACGCCGACGATCTGATCGACTTCCGGGACTTTTTCCAGCAACAGGTCTTTTTCGCGCTCAGCAAGACAGCCGGCGACCACGACCGCACGCACCTTGCCTTGGCGCTTCAATTCCAACATTTCACGGATGACGCCGAGTGACTCCTGCCGCGCCGGCTCAATAAATCCGCACGTGTTGATGACGACAACATCCGCACCGTCGGCATTCGGCGTGAGCGCGTAACCGTCCTGGGCAAGCAGGCCAAGCATCCGCTCACTATCAACAGTATTCTTCGGGCACCCAAGTGACACAAAGGCCAGGGTGCCTTTCTCGTTCGCGACTTGCATTGAAAAACAGCGTGACTATTGGGCAGAGCAACTACCGTATCATGTTACCGCATATTCTATGGCTCATAGCGAAGATTGTCGAACGTAACTCCAACGGCTGAAAAACCAGCCCTTACTTCATCCACCTTGGCTTGTAGTTCTCCAGATACGTCAACACGTCGGTTTCCCTGTCCAGATTCGTGTAACCGGCGCCGCGCAATTCCGCCAGTGCCTCGCTGTTGGTCCAGCGGTCACACTCCATTCGATAGACGCAGACCATCGCACCGGTACGGTGGGTGCCGGCGAAACAATGCAATAGCACCGGAAAATTGGCCGGGTCATCCATCACGTTGAGGAACTTTGCTACGCCTTGTTCTGCCGGGGGCGGGCCATCGTATTCGGGCCACCAGCTTCTTGGCGTGATACGTATGTGCTTGATATCCAGCGACCGGCAGAATTCCGCCTCGGCCGCATCGGGTGGACTGACACCTTCGATGTATGTGTCGCGCAAGCTAACCACCGTGCGAATTCCGTGATCATGGATCAGGCGCTTGAGGCCGGCTTGGCTGAGTTGGCCGCTACGGTACAGCACGCCCGGCGTCACGACACGGACATTGCGATGGTTCGCCCTTTGATAGCTGGCATAGGCCACCGGCAATCCGATTAGAACAGTCGCAATGATGACTATTCCGATGCTGTTGAGTTTCCGACACGACACGTTTCTGTCCTCCTGACGCGAACCGGCCCAATGCTACCCGGCACCGTCAACACGGGCAAGCCGGGATGCCAACTGACGAACGAGCTCGACATCCACGATTCCCTCGCGCCCACCACGGCAAACAGCGCCGCGGACCGCGATAATGTCGGGGCGCACTGCAAGTAGTGGGTCTACGTTCTCCAATCCAAGCGAACCCGCGAGCGCCAGTGGAACGTGACAGCGTTGTCGCACCGATGCCAACTTTTCCATTGTGAGATGATCAAACAGCGTTCTGCCATCTTTGTGTGCCGTGTCAATCAGAAACGCGGCAGGTCGCACTTCATTCGCATAGGAGAGCAGTTCGTCAACGTCATGCATGTCTGCATATGCAACCAGGACGGCACCCATGCGTCCGGCCGCCCAAGTCATCCATTGTTGCTGCCAGTCATCGCCTAAACCCGCCAAACCGACTTTGACGAAAGCCAACCCCGGTGGTGGCGGCATTGGATCATCAACCAACTCGCCAAGGGCAGCGCTCACAGGCACGCGACCGGCAACGACTTCAACAACTTCGCAAATCACGTGGTCATCCGCGCGGCCCAACGAGCCGCGCTGTGGTTCCTTAACATCAATAATGTCGGCACCGCCGGCAAGGGCAGCCGTGGCCTCTTGCACAGAGCGCACGCTGACTAACAGCTTCGTCACGTCGGAGGTTCCACCGAGAAAAACTTGATGTTGCCGACGACCGGCCGGAAGGCGACGGGTTTGGCATGAGCCAAAACGAAGCCGTACATCACCGGCGGCAGATACCAGGATTCATGGTTGAAGTGCAACCGGCGATCGGCGCGAAATGCGGTCAAGGTGGCGTAGGGGATGCACCCGGT
>JANNLP010000496.1:0-6512 GCA_031396905.1 Gemmataceae bacterium | reverse complement strand
CAAGCCAGCCAATCTGGGGACGAGAATTCCCTATCGACCAACGTTGGCGGAGTGGCTTACTTCGCCGGACAATCCATACTTCGCTCGCGCTGCGGTGAACCGTTTCTTTGCTCACGTCTTTGCCCGAGGCCTAATCAACCCCGTGGAAGACATGGGGCCGAACAGCAAGGCGACCCATCCCGAATTGCTTGACGCCTTGGCAAGAAGCTTTGCCGCCAGTGGATTCGACGTGAAGTTCCTGCTCCGCGCTTATTGCAACAGCAGTGCTTACAACCGCACGAGCAAACCCAACGACAGCAACCTGGAAGACGAGTCACTGTTGAGCCACATGCCGGTGAAGATCATCGGCGCGCGGGAGCTGTTGGACTCGATCCAATTGGTGACGGCGAAACCGGCACCGCGCGAGATATTACGCTTCCGCGAGAAAGTTGCACCGAAAGGGATCAGCGCCCCGGCCACCGGCATCCGCTTCTTCGACAAGCGCGAGTATGAGGACGAGGCCACGGAATTCAGTTATGGCATTCCGCAGTTGCTCAAGCAAATGAATACCAGCATGACCAACGTCAACGGTCCGGTCAGTCGCTTCGCCAAGCCGGGCCGCGACCGCGCGGACGTGATTAATGACTTGTATCTCACTGCGCTGGGACGATCACCCAGCGCCATTGAGTTAGTCCGCCTCGATAAGTTCGCTGAAGGCCGTGATGCGGGCAAATTGTACCACGACATCTTCTGGGCCTTGCTCAACAGCGCGGAATTTGTCTCGAATCACTGAAAGGCATCAACATGTTTTCACGACGCGAATTCATGACGCTCTCGACGGCTGGGGTGGCCAGCGCGTGCGCCTCGCCGTGGTTCAACCTGCTGGCCAATCGGGCACGTGCTGCGACCGACACTGGAGTCAAGCATAAGTCGTGCATCCTGCTGTGGATGATCGGCGGCCCCGCCCAGTCGCATACTTTCGATCTCAAGGAACATGGCGACTACAAGTCCATTGCCACCAGTGCGCCGGGTATTCGCATCAGCGAACACTTGCCGATGGTCGCGCAACAGGCCAATCACCTGGCCTTACTTCGCGGCATGAAAACCGGCGATCCCAATCACCGGTCGGCTCGTTACCTGATGCACACCGGTTTCCGTCAAGGTTCCGGCGGCGGTGTCGCTCATCCGAGCATTGGTGCCGTGGTCGCCGCCGAGGTGGGTAAGCCTGAATTCGAATTGCCCAATTTCGTCGCCGTCGGCAGCACGCAAGGCCCCGGCTATCTCGGACCGAAGTATTCGCCGCTCATCGTCGGCGATCTCGACAAAGGTCTGCCCGATTTGAAACCGTACACCAACAACGAAGACATGGACGCCCGAGCTTCATTGGTCGATGAGTTGGATAAAGCGTTTCTGGAAGACTACCAGGCCCATTCGACGCGGTCGCACCAGGCGAATTTTCAGAAGGCCCTGGAGTTGATGCGGTCGGGCAAGACGCAGGCATTCGAGCTGAGCCGCGAGTCGGCTAAGGTTCGCGACAAGTATGGCCGCAATCAATTTGGTCAGGGTTGTTTGTTGGCCCGTCGCCTCGTCGAGCAAGGCGTCCCATTTGTTGAAGTCGCGCTGAACGGCTGGGACACTCACCAGAACGCACCGCAAAAGATCAAGTCATTGTCGTCCACGCTGGACCCGGCGATGTCAACGCTGATTGAAGAACTGCACGAGCGTGGCCGGCTGGATGATACGCTCATCATCTGGATGGGAGAGTTTGGCCGGAACCCGAAGAATGGCAGTCAGCACTACGCTCGCGCATGGACGACGGTGCTGGCTGGCGGCGGCGTCAAAGGTGGTCGCGTTGTCGGCAACACGGGCAAGACCGGCGAAGACGTAACGGATCGGCCCATCAGTCCTGGCGACTTTTTTGCCACGGTGTGCCAGTCGCTCGGCATCGATCACAAAGCCAGCTTCACCGGCCGCGGAGGCCGACCGATGCCGAAGGTGGAAAAGGATAGCACGCTAGTGAAAGAAGTCTTCGCCTGACGAACACTTTTATGAAGCGTCGCTAATCAGAGATTGATGCAACATCTTGTGAAACTGATGCACGCCGGCCTCGCGTTTGACGCTGTACCGGCCGGTGTCGTAGCTGCGGCTGTGTAAGCCGCGCTGCACCTCGCCGCAAATCACCATGTCTTCCAGTTGCACCTGATCGGCCACTTCAATGCTCTGGCGAATGTACTCGGGCGATTGATCAGCAAAGTAGAAATCAAAGATCACTCGGCAACGATCCGGCCCGAACGGCAGCACCACGTTGGTATCCATCACGCCCTGATACACGTTGGCCATGAAGTTGGGATAGATCCACCAGTATTGCGCGACTGTGCCTGTGCGAACACCACCTTCTGGCGCATCTTTTGATGATACGATCGGGCTAATTTGCACGCTGCCGTGGTCGTGCAACTCGGTGCGATATTCCGTGTAATTCAAGACGCCGGCCAGGCCCGGATGCACCGAGTTGACGTGGTATCCGCCGTCAAGATAGTTATCCACATAAGCCTTCCAATTGCATCCCACTTCGTATTCCTTGCGTGCCGCCCAGCGCAATGTCGAGATGTCGTTGCATTGGGTCGGCAGTGGCATCAAATAGTCATGCAATGCCATTGCCGGTTTGCCCGGATGCACCCACACTGTTGGTCCCCATGTATCGACGGCCAGTGGGATAAGCCCATTATCTTCACGCGGGAAGTCGCATACGCCATCGAACTCCGGCAGTCCGCGCAGTCGGCCATGCAGGTCGTAGGTCCATCCATGATAACGGCAGCGCAACCGATCCACCGTGCCACACGCCTCCGGCACCACCACGGCCGCCCTATGCCGACAGACATTGTGAAACGCCCGCAACATGCCATCTTCATCGCGTAACACGACGATGGGTTCGCCAGCCACATCGGCCGTGGCAAAGTCGCCGGGTTTGGTCAGTTGATCCGTACGGGCCACGGCTTGCCACCCTGCGAATACGGAGCGGCATTCCAACGCGGCTAGCTCGAAGTCGAAATACCATGCCGCGGGGATGGTGCGGGCACTAGCCAACAGCAGAGTGGGGTCGAATTGTGACAACAGCCCAGAAGTCTTGGTCGCCATCCGGATCCTCCCAAGCCAAATGCGAACAAATGTAAAGCAATCGCCAACCGTTCTATTCAATACCCTACACAGGCTCCAATAGTATAGGCACTGACATGTTCACCTTCTTCGATCATACTGCCGACCTCGGGATCCGCATTGAGGCAGCGACACTGAACGAGCTTTTTGCTGATGCCGGCCGGGCGCTGACTGCGACGCTGCTTGACAACACAGTGCCCGTGATGCCGTCGATCACGGAAGCCATCGCCATCACTGGCAATGAAGCTGATTATTTGTTGTTTGATTGGTTGCGCGAGTTGTTGTTGCGCTTCGAAACGCGGAAGATGCTGTATTGTCAGTTCGATGTTATTGTGACAGATACGGGGCTGTCTGCCACGATGGCGGGCGAACCACTTGATCCCGGCCGGCATCCGTCGGGGCACGAGGTGAAGGCAATCACTTATCACGGGCTATCCGTTGAGCAAACCGCCAATGGCTGGCTTGCTGAAGTGATCGTGGATATTTAAGAGGCTCACATGAATAAGGCGTCATTCAACGGCCCGCTCGAACCTGTCGGCGATTGCTGCTACCGCATCCCTAAGAGTTACCGGGCAGACATGCGCGTCGATGGTTTGATCTTTGCCAGCGAGAAACTGATCGGGGCGATTCGGCAGGACCAGGCGGCAGAGCAGGTCGCCAATGTCGCCACGTTGCCGGGGATTCAGAAGGCCAGCCTGGCCATGCCGGATATTCACTGGGGCTACGGCTTCTGCATCGGCGGCGTCTGCGCGACTGATCCGGCCGAGGGCGGCGTCATTTCGCCCGGCGGCGTCGGCTACGATATCAACTGCGGTGTGCGGCTGTTGAAGACGAACTTGTTCTACCGTGATGTGAAGTCACATTTGGAGCCACTTGTTGAGGCGCTCTTCAAGGCTGTGCCCACCGGCGTAGGCAAGACAGGCAAATACAAGTTTAACAACAAGGAACTGCGTCGCCTCATGGGTGAGGGCGTCAGTTACGTGTTGGGCCGCAATCTTGGCTTGTCCGCCGATATTGGCCACATTGAGGCCGAGGGCCGAATTGACGGCGCGGACCCGGATGCCGTCAGCGATCATGCCGTGGCTCGGGGCGCGGAGCAATGCGGAACGCTCGGGTCGGGCAACCACTTTCTCGAAGTACAAGTCGTCGACTACATCGCCGACGCTGAAGTTGCCAAGTCATTCGGCTTGGAGAAGGACCAGGTCTGCGTGATGATCCACTCCGGCTCGCGTGGGTTGGGATACCAGGTGTGCGATGATGCCCTGGCCGCGTTGCGGAAGGTCCCGGAAAAGTACGGAATCGCTTTGCCGGACCGCCAGTTAGCTTGCGCGCCCGTGGATAGTGTTGAAGGAAAGAACTACCTGGCCGCGATGCGGGCGGCCGCGAACTTCGGCTTCTGCAACCGGCAACTCCTCATGCACCAGACGCGGGAAGTGTTCACCGAGGTGTTTGGTGAATCCGTCGAGAGTCTGCAGATGTCGTTGCTGTACGACGTGGCCCACAATATCGCCAAGCTCGAAAAGCACGATGTCGACGGCAAGCAGAAGAAAGTGTGGGTTCATCGCAAGGGCGCGACCCGGGCGTTCCCGGCAGGCCACCCGGAAATTCCCGAAGCGTACCGTGCCGTGGGCCAGCCGGTAATTATCCCCGGCGACATGGGTCGCGCGAGTTGGGTGCTCGTCGGTATGCCTGGCAGCATGGAAAAGACCTTCGGTACCACGTGCCACGGCGCGGGAAGGGCCATGAGCCGCACGGCCGCGCTCAAGGACGCGCACGGCCGGCGCATCGACCGCGAGTTACTCAGCCGCGGCGTGGTCGCCCGCGCTCAAAGCCTGAAGGGCTTGGCCGAAGAACAGCCCAAAGCGTACAAGGATGTCGATGACGTGGTGGACGTTGTTCACCGGGCCGGGTTGTCGAAGAAAGTGGCCAGAATGCGACCGATTGGGGTGATTAAGGGCTGAGATTCATTTGTCGGGCACTGCACTGCCCCGGACTTGCGTAAACTTGCCGACCCTCATATAGTATTCCCTTTCCACCCGGTTTGGGTTCACAGAGAGACTACGTCTTATGGGCGAACCGCTCATCGATCTGAAAGCGCTGCTGGTTGAACACGAAGATTGCGACGCAGGCACCGTGCAGAAGCTGCGCAACGGTCTGGCCCAGGGCGGCACGCAACTCCGCAGTCTGCGCGAGGCCGCCGATTCGCTGCAACGCAAAATCGACGCCGGCACTGGCAACAAGCCGAAGCTGCACCTCAAGCTTGGCATCGCCTACTACTTCCTCGGATATATGGAGCGCTCCGTCGAGCAACTCCAACATGCCGACACCGCGCTAGGTAGCTTTTATCTTGGCCGTGCGTTGGTCGCCCGCCATCGGGCCGATGATGCCCTCAAGGCATTCGACAAGGCGGAGAAAACAGGTTACACCGCTAGCCAGGTCAACCTGCAACGGGCCGGCATCCACTTGAAACAAGGTGACGTTGCAACGGCTCGCGGCGTGCTGGGCAAACACAAAGACCTGGAGAGTCACTCGTCCGAGTTCCACTTTCAGACGGCCGGCATTCATCGCGCTGAAGGCGATAAGGCCGGTGCCATCAAGTCGCTGGAACGTTCCGTCGAATTGGACCCATCCCACACGGGTGCGCTATTTCAACTTGGCTATCTCAATGATCTTGCCGGCAACGACGAAGATGCCATCACGTATTACGAACGCTGCTTGAAGTACCCGCCGATCACGATCGGCGCGGTCAACAACCTCGGCATCCTTTACGAAGACACCGGCAAGTACGATAAGGCGGCGGAATGCTATGGGCGCATGCTCAAAGCCGACCCGTCCGACGAGCGTGCCCGGCTGTTCCTCAAGGACGCCCAGGCCGCGCAAACGATGTATTACCATGCCGAAGATGACATGCCGCTGAACAAGTTCGCGCAGGTCATGGATATGCAGGTGACGGATTTTGAGTTGTCGGTGCGTGCCCGCAACTGCCTCAAGAAGATGAACATCCGCACGCTCGGCGACTTGACCCGCGTCACCGAACAACAGTTGCTCGCCAGCAAGAATTTCGGTGATACATCGCTCGACGAAATTCACGACCTGATGCGGGCCAAGGGCCTACGTGTCGGCCAATCGATCAATGAAGGCTTGGCCCATGAGCCGCGCTATCGCCCGCAGCAGACCCTGACGGCGGAAGAGCAAGCAGTTCTCAACAAACCAGTTTCGGAGTTGAACCTATCGGTACGTGCCCGCAAGTGCATGAGCCGGCTCGGCATCAACGTATTCGCCGACCTGACCACTCGCACGGCCGACGAGTTGCTCGAATCCAAGAACTTCGGCGTCACCTCGCTGACGGAAGTCCGCGAAAAACTGACGGCCCTCGGATT
>JANNLP010000475.1:0-3574 GCA_031396905.1 Gemmataceae bacterium | reverse complement strand
TATCTCGATGCCATTGAGAAGTGCAAGCAATGTTCGCGCACCGATGGCATTGATGCGGTGATGGATAAGCACAAACTCGATGCGCTGGTGGCTCCGAGTGGTGGCCCGGCAGCGGTGACGGATTTGATCTGTGGTACTCGTGGCCTCGGCGGTAGTTCCACGGCCGCCGCTGTCGCTGGCTATCCCAACATCACGGTTCCTGCGGGTTACGTGTACGGACTGCCCGTCGGCATATCGTTCTTCGGTCGCGCCTGGAGCGAACCGACTTTGATTCGTATTGCCTACAGTTTCGAGCAAGCCACGTTGCACCGAAAGGCACCGCAGTTCTTGCCCACGGCGAAACTGGGCCAGTAGTTTCATCTTCAATCAAATCCGGAAAAGCGTCGTGCCAACGACCGATAATGTTCCGCCGACGCGGCTTGCGATTGTCAAATGGGACACGCGGTTTTGCGCATCCTCAGCGGTCGAAACGACGGAAGAAAGCGACGATTCCGCCGATTTCGGTTGCTCGGCAGGTCGATGGGTTGGACAGTAGAGCGTCGGCCTCCCGACCTCGAACCGCGTATCGGCCGACCGCACGCGCCCAGGGCCGACACGGACGCGGGCGGCCGCCACAAGGATGAACTACGTCATGACCAAATTCGCCGCCAAACTCTGGGACGACGATGCCGGCGCGATCATCGCGGCCGAGTATTTGTTCGTTGTCACCATACTCGTGATCGGGACCATCATCGGCCTGGCCTCGGTTCGCGAGGCAATTAATACCGAACTCGGTGAAGTGGCCAATGCGCTGCTGGCGCTAAGCCAGGGCTACGTCTTGTCTGGAGTCAGCGGGCCGGGCGGTTCGACCGATGGCTCGCAAGTCATCGACACACCGTCGTATGTGCAGGATCCGTTTTCCACGCCGCCGGCGATTCCATCGGCGATCGATATGTTCCCTGGTAACTAAGTCGATCACCACGAAAACACACGAACGACGCGAAACCAATTCAGTTTCGTGTCGTTCGTGCGTTTTCGTGTTCGAGAGTCTTACTTTACGCTGACGTTGTAGATCACTGAACAGCCGGCGATTTCGGGCAATGTCTTGATTTGTGCGTACACCACGTCCCAGTCCGTGGCAGTCGCGACCTTCATCGATACGGCCACCTGTTTGCCGCCGGGCGTTCGCACGATCACATCTTCGCCCTTGCCGCGGCACAGAGTTTCGATGGCCGACTTGGCGGCATCCGCTGATGGTGTCGCGCTTGTGCTGGGACTTCGCAACACGCCCATCATCGGTGTGGATGAAGATTTGCTGCTGGCATCAAGCACGGCGATGGCCGGTGAAGCTTTCACACCGGCGCTTTCGACTTGAGTCTGGCAAACGATGGTGTAACCGCTGATTTCAGGCAGAGCTTTGATCTTGGTGTAGAGCCGATCCCAATCTCCCTGATTGGCGATCTTCATGCCGACGGTAAGTTGGTGTCCAGGACCGGCTGTGACTTTCAGGTCGCTGCCAGCGCCGCGGCAAATGTCTTCGACAGCTCGGCGTGCGGTTTCGGCATCGAGCGTGATGCTGATCGGTTCCTTGCCGGACTGACTTGGAGCGACAACTTCGGGCGTGTACGTGACCGTCTTCACCGGCGTCGTCGGTGCGACCTTCTGTGCCGCGCCGCGTTCGACTTTGCTCGATACGACCTTGGCCAGTTCGACCGCCGCCGGTATCGGCATATCGACCCTCGGAGCCACCGGCATCGCCGGCTCCATCTTGGGGCCATCCTGACACGTCGCCGTTGCACACTCGCATGTCTTGTCGCATTTTGGAGCATCGGCGGCAGGAGTCGGTTCGCACTTGGCCGCTTCGACCACTTTTGGCGTCTCGATCTTGGCCAAATCCGTCACACAGGCTTTGCCAGGGCCGGTGGCCGGGATCTCAACAATCGGCTGCGGCAAGTCAATTGGCTTGGACAAGTCAGCCGGCTTCGGCAGTTCTGCCGTTATCGGCTGGATCGCCGAACCCGTGATCGCTTTGGCTTGGCCAGCGTACGGAGACTGAACCATCGCCGTGCCTTTGCCCGGCGGTGCCATCGGCTCCGCGACAACTTGCGGGGCCGCCGGCATGATCGGCGGCACGATGATCGGCCTCGGCGGCTCAGGCACATCGACAATGGCTTTGGCAATCGTCTTCGGCGCTTGTGACGCCGGCTCGATGTCGGGTGCCACAGGCATAAAATTCAAAACTTGTGGCTTGCTGCCTGTGGAGTTTGAGTCCGCCGCCCCTGCAGCCCTCGTCACCTCGATAGGTGCGGCAGGCATTGCGGGCCAAGTCGGTTGCGGCGTTTGCACGAATTCGTCTTTTGTCGTTGCAGCTGACTTGATGTCAGAAATCTGGGCATAGCCGGGCTTCATGTCTACGGGCGGTGGTATGACTGCCATCCGGGTTTCGGATGATCGTTTCGACTGCGGGGTAACAATCATGCGCGGTGCCGGTGCTTCATTTCTTACGATCATCGGCATTGAGGTCGTTGGCATGGATCGAGTGATCATCACCGGCTGCGAACTGCCGCCGCTGAAATTGTTGACCGATTTCCAATTGACTGAGCCGTCATTGCCTGGCTTCGTCATCATCATCGGAATATTGGCGACGATGGCCGCGCCTTCGGTCGAACCCGGCGCGGAAGTCTTGTTCACCACGTGGGTACAACCGGAGAGCGACTTCATGCACTTGCTGACCAGCAGTTTGTCGTCGAGCGACGACAGTTTGCCTGTGACTTCGACGCGACCGGCCGATGGGCAGACGACGCGGAGGCCCAGTACTTTGTCGCCGAGCGCTTCAGCCAATAGCGACGAGGCGGCGTTGGCCAATTCGTTCGGCGCTGCACCGTGGCTCATCTGAATTGGAATGCCGTAGTGACGTTTGATTTGATCGATGACCGGGCCAGTGTAGAGGGCGCGGGCGATGGCCAGCGCTTTCTGGTGGGCCGGTTCGTTGGAAACGAAACCGTGCAGTTCGACGCCTTTGGCAGTGGTCCGCGTGGAAAGCGTACAGAGAAACAAGCCCGGCTCGGCTAGCCAGGCTACTTGGACGTTGATGGCGGCCTCAGCGTCTTCGGCGGGCACGGCAACAGGTTTGAATGAAACTGCTTGAGATGCCGCCGGTGGAGCCGCCTGCAGCGGATACGCAACGTCCAAACAAAGGGCGGCAGCAACCGCCCACGGACCGTACCCAGCAACGCGACGAATGGACTTCATGGCCGGCTTCCCCCGAATTGGCCTCCGCGCACACACGGTGCGCGTACCGTTGCTATCGGTTGAGCCGGTCCGGCGACTTGAGGGGTCCAAGCCGGTTTTGTCAATCGGTGGTGTGGCGGGTCAGAGCCTATGACGATTTGTAGATTATTCTGCAAGTCGAAACCACGTACGTGCCGACTGCTGCCGCCCCGACTATAACTCGCCGAACCAGCCCCCAGTCGGATCGTCCGCCGAGGAATTGCCGCACCATGCATGTCCTGTTTATTCATCCCAACTTCCCAGCTCAATTTGGACACCTGGCAGCACACTTATCCACGAAGCTCGGTTGGCAATGCACCTGTCT
>JANNLP010000448.1:0-3252 GCA_031396905.1 Gemmataceae bacterium | reverse complement strand
GCATCGTGGTCGGGATGGAGTTTTTCGTCGGCTTTGAGTTCAACGACGAGTTGCTCGGGGAAGTAGAGATCCATGACGAACTCGTCGTCGATGGGCTCACCCTTGTACATGAGTGGCAATCGGGCCTGAGATTGAAAGCTGAGGCCGCGCAGAGATAGTTCTCGTCGCATGCACTTTTGGTACACCGATTCAAGTAATCCAGGGCCTAGCTCTCGGTGGACTTCGATGGCAGCGCCGATGACGGTGTGGGTCAGGGGGTCTCGTTCGGTCATAGTCGCCTCCAAAAACAATGCCTAAACACAGAGGCACAGAGACACCGAGAAATCCAATACGAGCGAAAAGTAAGATCGCCTCCACATCTCATTCCTCTCGTCTTTCTTCTCTGTGTCTCCGTGCCTCTGTGGTTAATCTTTCTGCATCTTCCCGCGCAATGATTCCAGTCCCCGTCTCAGCAAACCCACAACCGCCGGCACCGACTTCTTAACCAAGTCGGCAATCTCTTGAAGTGTCTTCCCCTGCAAATGTTTCAGCACCACGACCTCGCGTTGTGCATCCGGCAAATCGGCCAATGCCTCCGCGAGGTGCAGCAACTCTTCGTTGCGTTGCGCCCGTTCGCTGGGCGATGACTGCTCGGCGGCAAGCCAGCCTTCTAGTCCCGATGCACTGCGATCAAGATCGGCCGTCAGCGATTGTTCCAAATCCACGGCGCGCTTGTCGGCGTCGTAATGGCGCAGCGTGTCGGCCAAGATGCGGGCGAGGATTCGCCTGAGCCACGCGGCAATTACGGCCGGCTCGCGGTTCATCAGTTGATGAAACGAAGCGTAGCCGCGGAGCATGGTTTGCTGCACCAGATCGGCCGGGTCCACTTTGGCCCGCAGCCGGCTATCCAGATGGAGCTTCGCCAATGCCGTGAGATACGGCCGAAACGGCTCCAACATCGCGGCATCCGCGCTCATGCTTGTCATCTATTGAAATAGACGGATTCGGGCGCAGGATTAGGCGCGACGACGCGGAAACCACGTATCGCGCGCGCGACCGGCCGAAGAAGGGGTGTTCTGTTGTTTGGCCTTTGGCTATGCCTCACTCCCGATACCCAAACAGCGGCCCCGGCTCCTTGATCGGCGGCAACTCGCCGCGGTCGTAGTAGGCGTCGTCGGCGTTCGGGAGGCGATAGGTGGCCAAACGTGGGAACAACGGCACGCTCATTCACTCAACGGGCCACGTTGCATTTTTTTTCTGGCGAAGTACTGTTCCAGTCGTTCTAAATTGAACTCCAGCGGCACGCCGAACCACAGTCGACGTTTGTCACGCAAGACAAACACTAACATTCGATAATCGCTGAATTCTCGAACCTCGTAGTAGTGCACATGACCAAAATGGATTCCAAATCGCTCAACCCACTCGAAGGTATAAACATAACGATCGAATACGCGCATCAAGGAATCCCGCCTCACGATGACACTAAATGGGATGATCTCTTGCAGCCAAGGCAAGAAACAAATTATGCCGCTGTTCAGCAATATGCCAACGATCATGATCCGCTCTTGGGCCGGATTGACATTGGGTCCACCATTGGCAAATCCCCAAATAATGAGGCAAAGGCCCGTTGTGGCAGCAATGCCCGATACCAATTGCCAGTAGCGCAGCCATTCGTTCGCCTTGATTCGACGAGCGCGGCGAAAAGCGTGAGGTTCATTCCAGCGAAAAAAGACGCTTGAATCCGTCATTGGTGCCCAACCATCATCGAGGTGCGGGACCGTTATTATTGAGATAATACACCTACAAGGCCGCTGGGCACTCTTACCACTCGCAGAAACGTGTTCACTCCCGAAACCCAAACAGCGGCCCTGGCTCCTTGATAGGCGGCAGTTCGCCGCGGTCGTAGTAGGCGTCGTCGGCGTTGGGAAGGCGGAAGCGGTAGGGCTTTTTGCAGCGGCCTTCGCCGCAGCGGCGGACGAGTTTCTTGTCGTAAGCGCGATTGAGCCATAAATACAAGACGCCGGCGCTTGGCGCGGGTTGATCGCCGGGCCAATCAACTAGGAGTTCTTGCGGCGTGGCGGCCTCGGTGCGGCGTTGCAAAATCGATTTGACCTTCGTCCAGTTTCCGCGGAAGCGATCTTCCTCGATATCATTGACGGCCGCAAAGACGCCGGTCTTGTTGCACCAGGCGTAATTCAGCCGGCGCGGCGTATCGATATAGCGTGAGCGTCCGATGAGCTTGCGGCGGTTCTCGTCGTTGGCCATCGATCCGACGTGGTGCAACTCGAGAATGATATCGACGAAGCCGAGCATCGCGCCGCTGCCTCGGGCACAACTGCCCTCTTCCGATCGCTCCTTGCGCGGGTGGTGAATCACCAGCACGGCCACGCCGGCGGCCGCCAATCGTTGCAGAGGCTGCAGGAACTCCAACACGGTGCCAGCATCCGACTCGCTGGCCCCGGGCAGAAACGTCCGCAGCGAATCGACAATCAAAAAGTCCATAGCGCCGGCCGCGTGTCGTTCACCGGCATAATCCACCAGCGATTCCCATTCGGCCGAGGTGGGCCGGCGCAGAAACGGTTGGGCCAGCAACTCCGCATGCGGCCCAACCGGCAACAACTCGAGCCGCGTGGCCCACGTGCTCGGCGACTCTTCCGACACGATCATCGCCTTGGCCGCCCGGCAGGCCCGGCCGAGAAACTCGCTGTCAGCCTCCAGCCGCTGCAACAGCCCGGTGACAAGCGTGGTCTTGCCGTTTTTCCACAGGCTGGTGAACAGCGTCAGGTTTCGGCGAGCGACGTAACCAGTCCAGAGCCAGTCAGCTTTGACTGAAACCCCGGCCGTTTTGGCCTCTGGCAGCGGAATAGTCTTAAACTGCGTGAGCGACATGATTTACTCCGTTTCTCATGATGTCTTTTGGGCGATTTAAGTCTTTTGAAAAGGTCACCCCCTACCTGCAAAAGACAATCGTAAACGGGCCTGCAGGGAATTGCGACGTTGGTAGCAGCCAGGTCGAACACAAATCTGCCTCGACAAGTAATTCGGTTCCGACTATGCCCCTCTGACTATTGGTCCGGATGGTTCCACGCTACGGGGTGACGATTCATGGCACTGGCACGCATTCTCTCGAAGTGGTTCGGCGGCTCGGCAACAGTCGGGAAAAAACGCAACCCATCCGTACGTCTTAACTTGCAATCGTGTGAAGACCGCTGCGTACCGGCCACCGTCACGCTTGGCGACACCAGCTTTGAGACGACCACCCTCACACCCGGC
>JANNLP010000405.1:0-7346 GCA_031396905.1 Gemmataceae bacterium | reverse complement strand
AGGGCATACAGCAGCGCTTCTTCGAGTGCGACGCCGAGCCGGACCAGGGCGCTTTTGTCTCCGAAGCCGAGCAGTCCCATGTGATCTTGAACATCGGCGACCAGCGTAGGCACCATGTCCGGATCGTTATCAAGTGCGAATTCCAATTCCACGCGTGTCAGACATTGTCGCAATCGTCTTCGATCCCGCACCGAGCGCGCCGATGAGGCGACTCGTTCCAGGATTTCCGGCAGTTCCTGTTCGAGATGTGCCGAGGATGCGTAGCCGGCCGCGCCTTTCTTCAGCGCGTTGAGCGTTAACGTTTCAGCGCCTTCGTCCATCAGGATGACGATGGGTAGTTCCGGCGCCCGCGCGTGCAGTTCATCGAGAAGGGATAGGCTTGCTTCATCGGATCCGTGCAAGCCGGCAACGATCAGATGCGGACATCGGCCTTCGACCATGCACACGGCTTCAGGTATGGAAGCAACCGCGTGGGCTTCCCAACCGAGTTCTTCGGTCAGCACGCTCATCGCGCGATCGCGCACCGCCGGGTCGCTCTCTACCACTAAGGCCTGGGTCGTTCTGCTGACATGCGCATCGCCGGGCATGAGGCCCCCTCGGGCGGCCGGACTACTCATTCCGGCCCATTATGCTATATTTGAACAGTGTAACAGGTTAGACACAATACCGCTACGCGCCGGAGTCGTTTTAAGTGGCATCGATTGAATATATTGACGTTCGTAAGGGCATGGTCATCGTTGGAGACAACGGCGAGCTTTACCAGTGCATGGATCGCGATCTCAACACGCCGGGCAATTGGCGCGCGATCCTGCAACTCAAGCTGAAGAACCTCAAGACCGGTTCTATCGCCATGAACCGTGTACGTCCGCAAGACAAAGTGGAGACGGCGTTTCTCGACAAGCGCGAGATGCAGTACCTTTATGCCGAAGGCGATGATTTCGTTTTCATGGACTCGGAAACGTTCGATCAGTTTCCGCTGCCTAAGGAACTGCTCGTCGATGTCATGAAGTACATCAAGGAAAACGATGTCGTCAAAGTCGTCATGTACGAGGACAAGGCACTGGACCTGGAGTTGCCATCCACAGTGGAACTCAAAGTCATTGAGACGGAACCGGCGCTGAAGGGTGCCACCGCGGCCGCCCAATACAAGCCGGCAACCCTGGAAACGGGCTTGAAGATCAACGTTCCACCCTTTATCGGCATCGGCGAAATGCTCTCCATCGACACAAGAACCGGCGAATATCTCAGCCGTGCGAAGTAGCTAATTGGCGAGCGTCGGAGCGTAAGCTCGACGTGAATTGCTGTCAAATAGGCTTGAATTGCTGGACCCGAATTGACCCGGTCCACAGAATGTGTTATTCACCCATAGGTGATTTGAGGGCTGCATTTGCTCTTTGTTCGGCTAAGTCTGGTGGTTGCAATCCTGCTGTTGCACGTGCGGGTGTGCCCGGCTGCTGCGCAGGCACGTGGCAGTGTCACGGAGAAAGCAATTTGTTCATGTTGTCAGAGCACGACCTTGTTGGCGGAGCAGTCGCCTACCGATAGCCAAACGCCAAAGCCATCTCCGTCGCACAATTGCCCGTGCCTGGTTTGTTCGCCGGGGTTTGTTCCGTTGGGAGCCGTGCCGCCTACCATCGTTGCTGAATTGGTTGTTTCCGAATCAATGCCACTTGTCAGCGTCATGGCACCAAACGATGTGCTTCGTGATCGCCTCGATCGACCGCCGCGCACTTCTGTCTGACAATCCGTTTTGATAACTCACAGTACCGGTGGGCAACTCCCATCGTTTCCATGCATTCATACAGGAATCGCGCGAAGGGTCCGACATGGCCAATCCGCAGATTGATTTGAGCGCGCTCACCGTGCAGCGGACGTCCGAACGTGCTGACTTGCGTCTGCCCCGGCGCTGGTTCAGTCGGGTCGTCCTGCCTGTGGGGCTGATCGCGGGCTTCGCTGCGCTGTTCGCGTACGCATCGTGGGACTATCTCGCGCCTTCGGTTCCGGTCACCATCGTGCCAGTGCTGGCGCGCACCGGCACGGTCGAGACATCAGGACAGGAGTTGTTCAAGGCCAACGGTTGGATCGAACCCCGGCCTTCGCCGACAGATGTTCCTGTTCAAACGGATGGCATGTACCGCGCGGTTGAAGTTGCTGTGGTGCCCGGTGACCGGGTCACGGCCGGGCAACTGCTCGTGCGCTTTGACGATGAGCGTGCCAAGCTTGATTATTTGACATCACAACGTCGGCTTGACAAACGAAAAGCGGCGCAGCGTGCCGCTCAGGCCGACTTGTCTCGCGCGGAAGTCGCGGTGCGCAATGCGGAAGCGACAATTGCGCTGGCCACTCAAGAAGGCGCGGCGGAGGTCAAGACACTCAATGCGGATGTGGCCCGTGCGGTGGCGATGCAAAAGTCCGCGGAACTTACGGTGCAAGTCGAAGAACGACTTCGGCAATCGGGCGGCCTGAACTCGGATATCAAACTCCTTCAGGCGCGGCAGCAGTTCGATGTGGCTGTCGCGGAAACAAAATCAGCGGAAGCCAAAGTTGAAAAAGCGCAGATCACGTCCACCGTGCGCGTCCGACAGGCTGAATTAGCAAAGGCTTCGGCCGCCGCCGATGCCGTGAGCCTTAAAGCCAAAGTTGATGAGTCCGGCCACGAAGCCGCCGACGCCGAAGTGGACGTATCCAAGGCACAATTAGAACTCAGTCGCACCCGGCTGACAGCGCCTGTCGATGGTGTGGTCATGCAACTCAACGTCCGCGTCGGTAGTATCATGGGCGGAAAATCCACGGCGATCGAACACAAAGATGCGGCCGTGACACTCTATGATCCAGCGCGATTGCAGGTGCGCGTTGAAGTGCCGATCAGCAAGTTTGCGCTCGTTCGGCCCGGCCAGCCTGCCGTCATCGAAATCGAAGATGTTTTGCCAGGCGTGAAGTTACAAGGCCAAGTACTCAGCGACACGCATTTTGCCAACGTCGCGCGCAACAGCGTGCCGGTGAAAGTCGCGCTACCGGAAGGCCCGCCCGCCCAGCTTCGTCCCGAGATGATCGCTTCGGTGCGTTTCATTTCGCCAAAGGGCACGGCAGATGCGCCCAAGTCGGAGACTGTCCGGCGCTTGATCGTGCCACGTCGACTGGTTCGCATGGAAGGCGAACAGGCCAAGATTTGGATCGTGGACGCGGTCACAGGTCGAGCCATGCAACGAACAATTGAACTTGTGCCCGGCCCGCAGGTCGGCGACGTAGCCGAGGTTGTGTCCGGTCTACAACCGACCGACAAGTTGATCGCGTCGGGCTTGGAACAGATGTCACCCGGCCTTCGTGTCAAAGTCACGGGGGAAGAACGATGAGAGAATCAAGCGAGCCATTGGTTGAAATCGACAACCTGACCAAGGTCTACTGGAAGGGCAGCCAGGAAGTGCCCGTGCTGCGCGGAGTCAGCCTTGAGGTCGAGGCCGGCGAATTTGTGGCGCTGATGGGCCCATCCGGTAGCGGTAAAACCACGCTGTTGAATCTGATCGCCGGCATCGACCGGCCGACGAGCGGCCTGCTTCGCGTGGACGGTCAGGAGTTGGCCAAACTATCGCGCGGTCAGTTGGCGGCATGGCGAGCACGGCACGTGGGCTACATCTTCCAGCAATATCACTTGATCCCCGTGTTGAACGCGTTTGAAAACGTGGAGCTGCCGCTGCTATTGTTGCCGTTCTCACGAAGCGAACGACGGAAGCGCGTGCAAATCGCATTGGAAGGCGTCGGCCTAATGGACCGTTACGACCATTACCCGCGACAACTCTCCGGCGGTCAGGAACAACGAGTCGCCATTGCTCGCGCGTTTGTTGCTGACCCTACGTTAATCGTGGCGGATGAACCCACTGGCGATCTTGATGCGGAGACGGCGCACCAGGCGCTGGCGCTATTGAATCGCTTGAACCGGGAGACTCGAAAAACGATGATCCTAGTCACCCACGACCCGAAGTCCGCAGCGGCTGCTCGCCGGCTCATTCGCTTGGAAAAGGGTGTCTTGGCCAGCGATGAAACCACCGAAGGCTTGCTCGTCGGAGCGGGAGAACGCTCATGGTAAAGTTTCTGCCGTATGTCTTAAAGAACTTGTTGGGCCATCGCGTCCGCACGCTGCTGACCGTGACGGGCACGGCCTTACTCATGTTTTTGTTCTTGTTCGTCGCATCAGTGCAGGAAGGGCTTGGCCGGCTGCTCAATACTCGCGATGATCGCCTCATCGTCTTTCAGGCGTATCGCTTTTGCCCGAGTTCGAGCCAGTTGCCGGTCTTTTATGAAGAGGCGATCCGCGGCATCGCCGGCGTCAGGGATGTGTTGCCGATCAAGATTGTCGTGAACAATTGCCGGGCTAGCTTGGACACCGTGATCTTCCTCGGCACCGATCCGAAGTTGTTGCCGCAATCGCGGCCGCACTTTCGCTTCACCGCCGGCGATTGGTCGTCCTTTCAGGCACGCAACGATGCCGCTCTCGTGGGTCGCCGCTTTGCCGAGCGTCGTAATCTCAAAGTCGGTCAACCATTTACCTCATCAGGAATCACCGTCCAAGTGGCAGGCATTTTCGCATCCGATGAACCCGGCGAAGAGAACGTGTTTTACACTCACTTGCCGCTATTGCTGAACACGAAACATCATGAAGAGTTTCACGTGACGCAGTTCGAGGTCATGCTCAATGATCCTTCGACAGCGGAAACAACGGCATCGGCGATTGATACGAAACTGCGCGAACGCTTTCAGGTGCCGACGGAGACCAAGCCGCAGAAAGCCCATCTGCAAAACGCCTTGGCCGACTTGATGGACCTGATTGGCATGACGCGCTGGCTCGGCATCGTTTGTGTCGGCGTCGTTGTCGTACTCGTGGCCAACTCGGTCATCATGGCCGCGCAGGATCGCGTGAAGGAACACGGCGTGTTGCAAACGATCGGCTTCTCGGGGCCGAAGATCACCGGCCTGATGCTCGCGGAGAGTTGCTTCATCAGCCTCGTCGGCGGGCTGATCGGACTCGGTGCCAGCGCGGCATGGCTGATGTTCAGCCCGCTGTCGGTATCCACCGAAGGCGTGAGTCTCGACTTCACGGCGACGCCAGCGCTGATGGCTTGGGGTGTTGCGCTCGCCGCTCTGGTGGGTCTAGTGGCCGGAGTCGTCCCGGCGTGGCAAGCGGGGCGCGCGGAAATTACGGTCGCATTACGGTAAACGAGGACATTTGATGCGGCGGCTGCCATGGGATTATGGTGTACGTAACTTGCTGCGGCGACCGCTGCGCACGGGCTTGACCGCGCTCGGGCTAATGCTCGTGGTTTTTCTGCTGCTCTTAGTCGTCGCTTTTCTGCGTGGGTTGGAACTCAGCCTGTCGCGCAGCGGCGATGCTGAAGTGGTGATGCTGCACAACGTCAATTCCGCGGAGAATCTGGAGAACTCGTCCATCAGCGATGAAGTCACCGCGCTCGCACGCACGGAATTCGCTCCGTTTCTTGTCACCTATGGCACACAACCGGCCGTGTCGCCGGAGTTGACCATTGCCGTTCGCATCGGCGCTAGCGATACCGGGCCTGTTCAACTTGGCGTCCTTCGTGGCGTCGAGTTTGCACGAGTGTTTCTTGTGCGTCGTCAGGTGCAAATTGTCGACGGTCAGTTGCCGGGTCGCGATGAAGTCATGGTCGGAGCGCTCGCGGCGGCCAAGCTCGGGTTGACTGCTGATGCATTGGCCGTCGGCCAATCACTCGTTATTGAAAGCAAGAGTTGGAGGATTAGCGGTCGTTTCGCCGCGGCCGGCTCCCTGCTCGATGCGGAAATCTGGTGTCCGCTGGACGATCTCAAGTTGGCACTGAAACGTCCCAACGACGTCAGCATCGTGGCCATGCGCTTTGATTCGCATGGCGATGTTGTTCGGCAAATGGCGACGGTTGATTACTTCTGCCGCAGCCGGCGACCCGACTTGGAGTTGATGGGCAGCCGCGAGGCCGCATACTATGCGACCTTGCAACAGCACTACGGCCACATGCGCGGCTTAGTGTGGGTGCTGGTCGCATTGGTGGCATTGGCCGGTGCGTGTGGTGCCGTGAACACCATGTATGCAGCGGTTGCAGGGCGAGTGCGCGAATTCGCGGCATTGCAGGCGGTGGGCTTCCCGCGGCGTGCCATTGCGTTGAGCCTCATGCAGGAGTCCGTGATACTCGCTGCGGCCGCGACGCTCATCGCGACGGTACTGGCAATGATTCTGCTACAAGGAGCCGCAGTGCGCTTCACCATGGGTGCGTTCACGCTGCAACTGGATCGTGTCGCCCTGTTGGTCGGCTGTGGTGCCGGCCTGGGATTGGGGCTGTTTGGCGCAGCGCCGCCCGCCCTGCGGGCGTTCCGCATGCCGATCGTCGATGCCCTCAAGGCTGTATGACATTAACTAAGGAGACTGAAAATGTCACGACTCACTTGGATTCCCGTAACCGTGATCCTCACGGCCGTGCTCGGCTGCGGCGATGGCCATCATGGCCACACGCATTCAAAGGACAAGGCACCGCTCAAGGAAGTGACGGTACTCAAACCTGAATTGCTGCAACCACTGGTAATGACCGCGAAACCAGAAAAGGCGCTGAGTGTGCCGGAGGCATTGGCCAAAGCTGACGGTGAAACGGTGGTTGTGTCAGGCATCTCGCCCGGCGAAAAGGTGAAGCCATTCAACGCGGCACTGGCGACTTTCGTGCTGCTTTCACCGGAGGACGCAGCGCGGCCCGAAGTCAAGGAGGAGTTCAACTGCGATGACGCGGCCATCTGCCCGCGCTGCCGGCAATTGCTTGACAAACACGCGGTCCGCGTTGAGTTGGTTGATGCGAAGGGTCACGTGCTGCCAACCAGCGTCGAAGGCTTCAACGGCATCAAGCCTGGCAGCCCGATCACCATCGAAGGGGTGGTCAAACGCGAAGGCAAGAACAAGAAGCTTGTCCGTATCGTGGCGACACGATTCTATGCAGGCTGATGCTGAATTGAGTCTTACTTCTTCCCGAACAGCCGGGTCATGAAGCTGGATTCGCGCTGCCCACGATCAGGCGGCGTGCCGTCTGCGGATGCCTTGGAATTGGCAATCGGCATCCGCTGCGATTGCTGCAAGCGGTCGCGGATATTGTTGTTGTCGGTGCGCATGATGGAGTCGGCATCGGCGCGCATGTCGGCCTGCATACGCTGCAGATCGGTTCGTTGCCGGGCGATCTCGGCTCGCTCTTTGGACATCTGTACTTCCATCTCGCGCATCTGCTTTTCCATTTCCTGCTCGTCCTGCGCGTGTTGCGCCTTCTGCTCATCGAACTCTTTCATGATCTGATTGATCTTGCAGCGCT
>JANNLP010000394.1:0-2548 GCA_031396905.1 Gemmataceae bacterium | reverse complement strand
GAAGAAGAGCCGCCGAAGCCGAGTACACGCCTCAGCAGCTCCGATAGCATCGCGTCGGTATCGGCCCAGAGGCGCTCGGAGCCAGCCAAACTGTCGAAACTCGTTCGTGGCGATCTCGACTGGATCACCATGAAGTGCCTGGAAAAAGACCGTGGTCGGCGCTACGAAACGGCCAATGGGCTGGCGATGGACATTCAGCGCTATTTAGCAGACGAACCGGTGAATGCGGGACCGCCATCACGTCTGTACCGGATGCAGAAGTTTGTGCGCCGGAATCGTAGTGGGGTAGTTGCCGCCGGACTGTTCCTGCTGGCGCTGATGGGAGGCGTGATTGGCACGACGATCGGCCTCGTACAGGCTGAACGCGCCCGGCAGACGGCGTTGCGCCGCCTCGACCAAATCGAAAAGAGCAACGACATTCTCGCATCGATCTTCACCGACCTCGACCCGCGCGAAACTGAGAAGGATGGCGAAAACCTCCATGTGATCCTCGGCCGCCGTCTGGAGAAATCCGCGCAACAGCTCCAAGGCGAAGCCATTGGTGAACCTTTGATGGTTGGCAACCTTCAAGCCAAATTGGGTAAGTCGCTGATGCATCTGGGTCATCCGAAACTGGCGGTCACGGTGTTGATAAACGCCGTGAGTACATTGGCTTCGGTACTCGGCGTAAGCCATGTTGATACCGAGCGATGTCGTTGCGTGCTGGCGCTGGCCTACCGGGATGCGGGTCACCCGGACAAGGCACGCCCACTCTTGGAGTCCACCACGTCCGCACTCGAAGCAGCATTAGGCACGAACCACCCGGAAACTCTCGTCAGTCGGATCAACCTTGCCGAATCGTATCGCGACGCGCGCGAGTTTGACAGGGCGCTGCCGCTTTTCGTGGCAACAGTGGACCGACTTGAGAAAGTACTCGGGGCCGACCACAAGGAAACACTCGAAGCGCAGGTCAACCTGGCATTGACCTACAAACATTCTGGCCAGATGAATAAAGCGCTGCCGATGTTTGAGCGGGCATTGAAGGGGTTTGAGGCCAAACTCGGCAACGATCATGCGGATACGCTGATCGCGCGGCACAATTACGCCGGTGGTTTGCGCGAGGCCATGCAATTTGACAAGGCGATCGCGCTGCTCGAACCGACATTGAAGGCTCAAGAAGCTAAAGTGGGCAAAGACCACCGTGAGACACTGGTGACTCGAACCAGTCTCGCCGTCGCTTATTGGGAATCCGAGAAGGCCGACTTGGCCATTCCGCTGTTCGAACAGAATCTGAAGGCGTTTGAAGTCAAATTGGGTGTCGATCACCCGGATACGTTCATCGCCCGCAACAACGTCGCCATGGTCTACAAGCAAACTGGCAAGTTTGACTTGGCCCTGGGTCTGTTCGAGGCCAACCTGAAAGGCATTGAAGCAAAGTTCGGAGCCGACGACTTCGATGCCTTGACGGCGCACGCCGAAATCGGTCGCACGTTGATGGGCCTGGGCAACCTGTCGTTGGCGCTGCAGCACCTAGAGCGGGCGCTGCAGGGCTTTGTGAGTAAGTCGGGAAAAGAGCATGCCAGCGCACTTGCAATAATGGCCGACATCACTCAATTGCACCTGGCCGCTAGACGGTTTGCCGATGCCGAAACGATCAGCCGCGAGTTGTTGGCTATCCGCGAAAAGAAAAAACCCGATGTATGGGCAAATTATGTCGCACATTCATTGGTCGGAGCCGCGCTCACCGGCTTGAACAGGTTTGCCGAGGCCGAACCGCTATTGGTCAGCGGTTATGAGGGCATGAAACGCCGGCAAGACAGAGTCACGGCACGAAATCGCAATGTGGAAATACCGAAAGCCATTGACCGCATCGTCAAACTCTACGACGCCTGGGACAAGCCGGACGACGCTGCCAAGTGGAAGAAGGAGTTGGAAGTGATTCAGGCAACTGCAACTAAGCCGTAAACGGCTCGATTTTTCGTGAGACACTTTCGTCGCGATTCTCGCATTGCCCAATGTCGTTAGCCGAAAACACCGGGTCGCAGGTCCAATGGCACGTTGCCATTCCTCCCGCGCCCGGGCCTCTATGGGAGATTCATCATGTTGCGAAACTTGAAAAACCTCTGGCGACCGGTCGGTCCTGGCAAGCCGATTCGCTTCCAACCGCGGCTGTTGCGCTTCGAGGATCGCACGGTGCCGACCACATTCACGGTCGTCAGCATCGCCGACAGCGGTGTCGGCTCACTGCGAGCTGCTGTTACGGCGGCCGTGGATGGCGACACCATCGTGTTCGCCAAGTCGGTGCAGAACAAGTCGATCGTGCTATCGAGCGGCGAGTTGTCGATCACACAGGACATCACGATCACCGGGCCGGGAGCCAACAAACTCACAATCAGCGGCGGCGACACCCAGCGCATCTTCGCCATCGCGGAGTCGGCCACCGTGACCATGAGCGGCCTGCGGCTCATCGATGGCCGGGCCGACGCCGGCGGCGCGATTGTCAATGACGGCGAACTGGCGCTGAATCATCTGACACTGTTGAACAATGACTCCGTCGGCGGCTTCGGTG
>JANNLP010000348.1:0-3349 GCA_031396905.1 Gemmataceae bacterium | reverse complement strand
TCTGTTCGTCGAGGTGGATGCCATGACGGGCTTTGGGCCCGCCGCGGCAATTTTCGATCCCGGGACGCCTGTTGCCGCCGGTGGCATCATCAAAGCGTTCAGCCTGGCGACTAACCTCAATATTCACAACCCTGACCAGGCCGATGGCATCGATTTGCATGTGGTCTACGACGAGAAGACGCTTAATCCCGTCAACTTCGCTACCATTGACAATCCGTTCCCCGAGTTTCAGGTAATCAAGAATGGCAGCAACGGCACGGGCACCGACGGCCGCTTTGGCACAGTCGCTCAACGTGGCGATGTGAACTGGGTCCAGATTCGCCAGGCGCTCAATCTGACCCACCGTTACAGCATGTTTGCGAGCAAGTACTCGTTTACGTCGAAAGACGCGCTGGGCAACGTCAACAAAGACAGCAACGGCAAATCGATCATCATCGATAGCTCCTCCGGATTTGGCGAACTGCATGGCAACGACTTCATGGTGACCTTCGGCGCCGCCGTCTGGAACACGGCCAAGTTCGGATTGACCGACATTGACCGGGCGGGCACCTGGATGCACGAGCTTGGCCACACGCTCGGTCTCCATCACGGCGGAGCGATCAACGACGGGACCAACGACAAACCGAACTACCACAGCGTCATGAATTACCTGTGGCAGTATCCGCACGCATTCAATCGCAAGGGTGCCGCCATTCCCGCTTACGCGAACAGTTGGAGGCTCGATTATTCCGGCGCAACGCTGGGCACCCTGGATGAGAGCAAGTTGGCGGAAGGGAGCGGCATCAGCCTCGCCAATCCCATGTTTACCGTGCCCTATGGCGAGAAGGGGATGGGGTATGGGCTGGCCACTGCTGACGGCAATGGCGTCAACTGGAACTTTGATGGAAACACTGGCGGCACGGTGCAGATCGACATCAACTTCAGCGGCGGCAACACTGATGTGTTCAAGGGACACAACGATTGGGCGAACCTTCGCTATGGCTTCAGCGAGCAAGCATCGTTTGCACCCGGCTATGCTGAGTTGCCGGATTTCGATGACGGGCCGCGGCCATACTTGTTGCCGCGAGTCGCTTCCGTGCAGATCAACGATGGCTCGGCCCAGCGGTCGCGGGTGACTTCGCTCACCGTCACCTTTGATCAACACATCGACATTACGTTTTCACTGGCCGATGCGTTCGTGGTGACGCGGCAAGGCGATGGCAAGCAGCCGACGCTGTTGACGTCCGTGGACGACTCCGGCACAACGACGGTAGTGACACTGACATTCCTCGGCACCAATGCCGTGGATTATGGCTCACTGGCCGATGGTCGATACACGCTGACCGTGATCGACAACAAAGTTTCCAACGGATTCAGCATGCTCGACGGCGATGGCGACGGCCAACCCGGCGGGAACTACGTACTCGCGTCGGCGGGTGCGCCCAACCCGCCGACGAACATCTTCCGCTTCTTCGGCGACAGCGACGGCGATGGCAACGTCGCCGCGAATGACTTCATCCAATTCCGTTTGGCCCTGGGCGGGAGCAATCCGACTTTCGACTTTGATGGTGATGGCGCCGTCGCCGCCAGCGACTTCATCCAGTTCCGGCTTAGGTTTGGAGGGTCGATTTAGAGGCCCACTCCTACTTCGCCCTCCCCCGCTCCTCTTGCCAGGGCTTCACCGCGAAACCACGCATTGTCTCCCTGACCGTTTGCGAGCCGTACAATTGCACGAAGAGTCGCAAGTGCAGCGGTTCGCTAACAGTCGGGCATGCGAATGACATCTGGCGATGAACTCCCGCAACAAACGACGGACGCCACGACAAGTACGGGTGCCAATGGCATTCGGAATTTCACGTTTGCCGCTCTGACGGCAGTTTTCATAGCTTTGTGCGTGGTCCTGGCTGTCCCATTTCTATCGGCAATTTCCTGGGGCGTGGCGCTCGCGATCATCGCCCTGCCCTTGCACCGATGGCTCGAACGACATCTGAAATCACCGACATTGGCCGCGGTGATCAGCACCACGGTCGTGGCGGGCGTGATTCTAGGAACGGGTGCATTCGTCGTATATCAATTGGGGCGCGAAGCCGCGGCCGCGGTCGGGCGCGCACAAGTGGCGATGGGGGAAACGGGAATCCGGGAAAAGATGGATGAACATCCATCGCTCAGCAAGGTGACGGCGTGGATGGACCGGGTGGGCTTGGATACCGAAAACGAGATTCGCAAAGTGGTTGGGCAGTATGCGCAAGGGATGTCGTCGCTGGCGTCGGGATCATTCGAATCGGCCGCCCAGTTTATGGCGGCCGCGTTCATACTTTTTTATGTCTTGCGTGATCGGAACAAATTCATCGATGGTGTTCGCGGATTGCTGCCGCTCGCGAAGTCGGAAACCGATCATGTGTTGAAGAATGCGGCCGACTCGGTCCACGCCAACTTATATGCGACATCAATAACGAGCATCATCGATGCGAGTAGCATGGGCTTGTTGTTCTGGTGGATCGGTTTGCCTGCCGCGGTGTTGTGGGCCAGCGTCATGTTTGTCTTGAGCTTCCTGCCGGTCGTGGGTGCGGGCTTCGTGTGGATTCCGGCAGCCGTGTATCTTGTCATGACGGGCAAGATGCTTTCCGGACTGGCCGTGCTGGCACTGGGTGTGGTGTTGTTTTTCATTGTGGACAACTTTGGCTACGCACGGCTGGCGGGGCAGCGGATGAAAATGCACGAGGTGCCGGCCCTGCTTTCGTTCTTTGGTGGACTCGCGATATTCGGCATGTCCGGTATGGTGCTTGGCCCGGCGATTCTCGCGGTCACGTTGGCGTTTCTCGATGTGTGGAAGCGACGATTAGCCGGCGAACGAGTGCCCAGCGGCGTTGTCCTGACCAGCGACACGGTGTCTAACTAAGACGCCCACTTGGGTCGCGTCGCTGCAAATGTCATTGGTCTGCCATGTTGCGGGTGGGAAAATATTAACTGCCAGGCGAACAAATTGAGCGGCATGTCGTCCACGGCAAGTGTTTGCACTTCACCGAGTTGTTGGTCGGGTCCGTACATCGAGTCGCCGACAATCGGCCAACCCAGATGCTGGAGATGGACACGGATTTGATTCGTCCGGCCGGTGTGCGGCGTCACGGTCAATAACGATGTGCCGTCCGGAAAGCGCGTGAGCACTTCAAACTCGGTGTGGGCGGTTACACCGTTGGCATCATCCACGATGCGAGCGCCGCAGTGCCCGGCGGTCGTCGCAATGGCGGCATCACATGTGAAGTGATTCTCCGAAGGATGGCCAATCACGCGGGCCAGGTACTTCTTTTGCACTTCACCCCGCTCGAACTGTGGCTGCAGCATCCTTGCAAACGCCTGGGTGCGCGTGAAG
>JANNLP010000318.1:0-3293 GCA_031396905.1 Gemmataceae bacterium | reverse complement strand
ATAACAAAATAAAACCTTCCAACAATAATTTTGAATTGCTAATAATATTATTATGGCGGTAGGGACGCTCATGGAAAACGGTCAAAATAGTTGAAATAGTATATCCATCGAAGTAGATAATCTATTATTACAGCGTAGATTACTTGATCAAAACATAGTAATATTAAGAGAACGAAAAATAAAGAAACAACAAGGTTGAAGGGATAGGGGAGAGGAATGTCAGGTTGTCAACCGTTCATTAGTTTTGATTTAGTTGATAGTTTACAGTAGTATGTTCGCTCAGTTTGAGAAGCAACAAAGTGTATGGTCAAATTGGAGACCATTCATTAGTTTTGATTTATAGTTGATAGTATGCAGTGGTATGTTGCGTCTTAATTAAGGAACAACAAGGGGCAGGAACGCTTTGTAGCAAGAGATGTTTCGTCACCGCCGAAATGGGTGGGCCGGAAGTGGAGTCTTTTCTTTCCTACCTGGCGGTCGACCGGGCGGTGTCGCCCTCGACTCATCGCCAGGCGCTCTCCGCTTTGTTGTTTCTTTACAAGGATGTACTTCAGGTGGATTTGCCCTGGATGGGGCAAATTGGACGCCCGCAGGAAAGGCCTGCCCGTCCTGGGTCGCGTGCAAGCCGCTCTCGATCGTGGCGATCTGGATACGGACGACGCCGACTACATGATGCAAGCGATCAGCGAGATCGCCGATGAAATTGACGATACCATTCCGCCAACGCCGGTTGATTCGGATACGGCGAAAGTACGACTGCTCATCGTGGCCGCCGGCGGACCCGGCGATCGACATGCGGTTGAACTGCTCGTTGCCCGCCTGGATGCGCAGCGATGGGAACCGCGTCGCCTGACTGAGGTGTCGCTTGCTTCGGACGTGTTGTCCGCAGTCCGCGATGATGTGCCGGCGGCTGTGGTCATCGTTTCGTTGTCACCGGGTGGTTTTGCACACCTTCGATACTTGAGCAAACGCTTGCAAGTGGCGAACGCCGACATGAAATTGGTCGTCGGCCGCTGGGGCGAAGGTACGACTTCTCGCGAGGAACAAGACGGGCTGAAACAACTTGGCGTCAATCAAACCACGGCCAGTATTGTCGAGACATTACAGTTGTTGCATTCCTGGCGGTCGGTCCTGGTCGCCGCGCCTACGATGCTGACGAGCGAAGTTGAAAAGCCAGCGGACCGCACGATCGGCACGCTTTCTGCTATGTAGAATCCACCGAGCCGCCCGCAAGCTAATTTCAGGAGCACTAGAACCATGAATGATATCAAGAACCAAGCCAAGAACGCCACTGACAATGCAGCCGACAAGGCCAAGACAGCCACCGAATGGGTCGCGGACAAAGCTGAAATAGCGCGCGAAACGGCGGCGAACTTTGCCGGCGCCGTTCAAGAAGGCGTGACAGGCGCTGCTCGAAACGTGGCAGACACAGTGAGCAAGACGACGAACCGCGTCAGCGAATGGGTCGGCGACGCGGCAAACCCGATGGGAGAATACTGCTCGGAAGCTGCCGCCGAAACCAAAGACGCCGTGCAGAACTTGGGGCGCGAGTTGACCAAAGTGGTTCAAAAATACCCACTTACCGCATTAGCCATCGGTTTTGGCATTGGCATGATTCTGGGTCGCTCAGCCCATCGAGCCTGAAATCGGTCATCCAATTAATCGAGGAGGCGAGAAAATGAACTGGGATCAAATCGCTGGCAACTGGAAGCAGATGTCCGGCAGTGTCAAAGAAAAATGGGGCAAACTTACCGACGACGATTTGACCGTCATCGCGGGTAAGCGCGACCAACTGGCGGGCTTGCTCCAGAAGAAGTACGGCTACGCGAAAGATCAGGCCGAAAAGGAGCTTGATGATTTCGCGGCCGCATTTAAGTCCTAACCAATAACAACCGAGGACGGCCAAGATTGTGCAGAACATTGGCGTTGAGGATGATGAGAGGGCGTTCCTGATCCAGGAGCGCCTTTTTGTCTGCGCTATGAGGCACCATCAATAGCGTCCAGTCGCGCAAAGAAAGGCCTCACGCGTGGCGTGAGGCGTAATTTCAATTGGCGCTATTGTTGCTAATTACAGCCACCCCAAAACAACGCAATTAGGATGATTGGCAGGGGCAAGCCGAGCAGCCAGGCGGCACCAGCGTATCGAAGCTTGCCCGGTCGGCGGAGGCGGCGTAGTAACATTTGACTCTCCCGTAATATGGACGACGGTAAGTATCCCACCGCTCCCAGAAGCAAAAAGCGTTCCAACGACTCGCATGCATATCATGGACTGTTGGCCATTGCATCATCATATGCGCCAGCACTGACGAGAATCTTGCGGGCATCTTCATGACGTTCGCCCGCATGAACGACAACGATTATCTTCCCGGCTTCGATATGTTTGCTGTGTTCCTTGGAAACCGCGTCCGAGTATCCCATGGCGATAAATGGCCCCGCATAAGCGCCGCCGGCAGCACCGGCAGCACCGCCGAATATTGCGCTGACTAACGCCCCGCCCGCCAAAACTGGAATGGCACCGGGGACAAGAACTGCCCCAACAAGCCCAAGGGCTGCACCCAGGCTGGCACCAAGAACGGCGCCATTGACAGCACCTTTTTCGGCAGTCTGTTGCTCATCGAGCCGCACGCTATCAAAGTGTTTTGACCACTCCCTTGAGGCGACACCGATGTCGTCGTCGCGAAAACCGGCGTTCTTAAGTGCGTTGATCGCCTGAACCGCGTCGGCCTGATTGTTAAAAATCCCCAAGGCCGTGTTTGTTGAAGTTGATGTGATCATTTAGTTGCTCCTGGCCGCACCGAGACGCGGCGCGACGCTTATGGGAAGAATCGGCATGGCACAATGGCCGCAAATGTAATGCCAGCGACCTGGGTGTGCGAAAAGTCACTGGCACATCATTTGCGAAGGATGAGCAAGGGACTGGAATGTTACCTACTGAGGATTCGAATCATGGCAGCGACACTATCTATGCCAAAACCTTCGACTCAAAATAGGCGAGCTCTGTCGGTGCCACCACAATTCGGCGATCGGTATGCGTGCACCGTTTGCGGTATGGAAATTGAAATCCTGGCCGATTGTGGATGTCGTGATGTCCGCAAAGTCCGATTCGAATGTTGCGGAAAAAAACTGATGCGCAAATCGTAGTCGACTCAGGACAGGCAGCAAAGCCAAGAGTGACCACTTACTGTCTCCCAAAACAGGATACAAATATGCCGGAAAGCAACGACGCCGCAGTGGCGCGATTCAATCAGTTTCTTCGCGGGGAACTTGCGGCGATTGAAACCTATAACCAAGCG
>JANNLP010000286.1:0-5002 GCA_031396905.1 Gemmataceae bacterium | reverse complement strand
CCCTGGCCAATCCAAAGCTCAGCAGCCTCATCACCAAGCCCATCGGCGACAAGTGGATCGGCGACCTCGACGACCTTCGCCGGTTGGAGCCGCTGGCGGATGACGCTGCCTTCCGAGCTGAATGGCGGGCGGCCCGCCGCGCCGCCAAGACCGGCCTTGTCGCCATCGGCAAAGATCGGGCTTCCGTGACCGTGAATCCGGACAGCCTCTTCGATATCCAAGCCAAGCGATTTCACGAATACAAGCGGCAACACCTCAATATCCTGCACGTGATCGACCAGTACCTACGGCTCAAAGCCGATCCCGGTGCCGACGTTGTGCCGCGCACTTACGTTTACGGTGGCAAAGCCGCGCCGGGCTATTTTCTGGCCAAGCTCATCATTCGGTTGATCAATGGTGTGGCTGAGGTCGTCAATAACGACGAGGCAAATGCTGGCCGCATCCGCGTGTTGTTTGTCCCCGACTTCAACGTGAAGACCGCGCATCACATCTACCCGGCGGCCGACCTGTCGGAGCAGATTTCGACGGCCGGCAAGGAAGCGTCCGGCACGGGCAACATGAAGTTCGCCCTGAATGGCGCGTTGACCATCGGTACGCTCGACGGCGCGAACATTGAAATCCGCGACGCCGTCGGCGCGGATAACTTCTTCTGTTTCGGCCTAACCACTGAAGAAGTCGCGGCGTGGCAGGCAAAAGGTTACGACCCCGCGTCCGTCTTGGCCGAACAGCCGGAATTGACGCGCGTGCTGAACACGCTTAACGGCGGACTGTTCTCACGAGGGGACGCCAGTCTTTACAGGCCATTGGTGGACAATTTGTGCGTCCACGACCCGTACTTTGTCCTGGCGGATTACGCCGCCTACGCGGCCAGCCAAGCGGAAGTGAGCAAGACGTTCCGCGATCCGGAACGCTGGACACGCATGTCGATCCTCAATGTCGCGCGCATGGGCGGCTTCTCTTCGGATCGCAGCATTCGCGACTATTGCCGGGACATTTGGAACGTGAAGCCGGTGCCGATTGGGGAATGATGCATCCGTGCAAAGACAAAAGTGCCCTCAAACAATTCCATGTAACGGCCCGCCCCGGACGGCCAGCGCGTCAATTCGTCGCTCAACTTCCGGATCGTCTTCCACCGGCGGTGCGTGGTGCGGCTTGACGCGGGCGTCGATGACGAGGGAACCGCTCCAGCCCCAGTGTTTGTCGGTGACGGTCGCGCCGATGCCGTGCACATCGGCGGCGGGGTTGGAGCGAGTAAATGTCACCCAGAGCCAATTATTCAAATGTCGTGCGCAGAAGCCGGCGTCGTCCACCAATAGTACCAATGGGAAGTGGTTGATGGCATCAGCCGGTGTCAACTCATTGCAAAAACGTTCAGCGTTGCCCGGCGTGTGTGTTGGAGAATGAATGGCGAGAACGCCCGGCATGCATATTTTGGGATCGCTGTAGCCCGTGGGTAGTCGCAGGTCACCCGGCAACTCGATGGGCAACTCGCGCCGCGCTGGCCCGGCGGCGGCGATGACGAGTTTCGATCCCTCATTCAAAGACGTGCCGCTGTAATCGAGCGTATCAATGGTCGTACATGTCTGGAAGTGCAAATCTCGTGACCAATTGACACGTTCAAGCACGTGTCGGAAAAACGCCGGGACATCGTGAATGTCAAGCGTGATAGTGTCTTCCTTAGCCACAATAAACAAGTACTTCGCCAGGGAAAGTTGCCCCTGTCCTAAAAGAGCATTGGCGGTTGTCAGCAACTCCATCGGTTTGCGATCACCGGCAAAGGGAAAGTAGCGTTCGCTGCCAATGACCAGCAGCAGCGGATGCACGCCTGCAGCATCCACGGCATGAACTGCGTGTAAGCCGGGGATGAGTGTCGGCAACACCGGGCCGGTGAGTTCGTGGATCAACTGGCCAAAACTTGTGTCCTCTTGCGGAGGCCGGCCCACCACCGTGAACGGCCAAATCGCGCCGGGTCTATGGTACACGGCATCAACGCGAAGCACCGGGAATGGATGAGCCAGGCTGTAATAACCCAGATGATCGCCAAATGGGCCTTCGGGTTTGAGCGTGTCGGGAATCACGGTGCCACAGATGTTGAAGTCGGCGTCTCCGAGCAGTGACAAACCGTGCGGCCCCGGCGCGAGGCTGACACGCCGCCCACCCAGCGCACCGGCAAATGTCAGCTCCGGCATTCCTTCCGGCAACGGCATCACGGCGGCCACGGCGAGCGCTGGTGGTCCACCCACGGCGATGGTCACGCTGAATGGCTGACCCTTATGAATGGCCTTGGCATGATGCACCCCGATGCCGCGGTGGATCTGATAGTGCAAGCCAATTTCACGGTCCGTCACATAGTCGTTGCCCGCCAATTGAATACGGTACATGCCGAGGTTGGAATGTTGCCAGCCCGGCTTGTCCGCGTCTTCGGTGTACACTTGCGGCAAAGTTACAAACGGACCGCCGTCACGCGGCCAACACGTCAGTTGCGGCAGTTGCGATATGGTTGTGGCCGTGAAGTCATTTGGCAACGATCGCAACAACTTTGGCCGCATGTGCCAAAGCACGCGCAACAAACCGGCGTGCCGCAGCGGGTGCTTCACCGCCTCGGTGGGATCAATCTTGAGGGCGATGAGGCGGCGAATGTTGTCCAGCGTGTCGCGGAACAGAAACCGCGCCCGGTCCAATGTTCCAAAGAGATTGCTGGCAACGGGGAACGCACAGCCTTTCACGCGGGTAAACAACAGCGCTGGACCGCCGGCGCTGCACACGCGTCGATGCACGGCCGGGATCTCAAGGTGAGGGTCCAATACGGCGTCAATTCGAACGAGTTGGAGCGTGCGCTCTAGATCGGTGACGCAATCACGAAGGGACTTGTAGGCCATTGAATAATCAAACTCCACCAAGTGACTCCGGCACGATATGAACCGTGACCCACGACGGCGGCAAAACCACTTGGTATAACAAAATATGATTTTCCTATTGACGGCACTTGGCGGCGGTATAACATAGTGTTACGAAAGGGGCCAAGCCATGACACAGTCAAAACGCCGAGGGTTTACGCTCATCGAGTTGTTAGTTGTCATCGCCATCATTGCCGTACTCATCAGCCTGTTGTTGCCGGCTGTTCAAAAGGTCCGAGATACGGCGTTGCGGATCAATTGCGGCAACAATCTAAAGCAGATTGGCTTGGCGCTGCACAGCTTTCACGGTGTTAACGATCGCTTTCCTTCCGGGTTCGTCTCGGGCTCGGCGACGGTGGACGGTGTCGGCACTGGTCCCGGCTGGGGTTGGGCCGCGTACTTGTTGCCGCACATCGAACAGTCGAACCTCAGTCAACAGATTGACTTCAGCAAAGACATCCGCGATCCGGCTCACGCTCTGGCGCGAGTTCAAAGCGTGCGTACATATCTTTGCCCAGCGGATTCACAAACCAACACGACATTTGCGATCAGCGGCGGTAACCCGTGCGACGTGGCGTTTGCCAACTATGTCGCGGTCGGCGGCACCCATGAAGTGACAGATTATCCCGATACGGGTAACGGGTCGATTTACCAGGGAATATTTCTTCGCAATAGCCGGGTTCGCGTCGCCGACATTCGCGATGGCACGAGTAACACGCTGGCAATTGGCGAACGGGCGAACCGCCGGTCGCCGATGACCACGTGGGTGGGAGCCGTCACCGGCTGCACGGTCCCGCCAATCAATCCGAACTACGGTAGTGAAGGCCCGCCTGTGCTAGTGCTGGCGAACACCGGGGAAGCGGTGGATGGCCGGGTGCCGAATAATGCCCTCGACCACGTCGAGGATTCGACCAGCCTGCACATCCACGGGGTCAACTTCCTTTTCGCGGATGGCTCTGTTCGGCCGATTCAAAATACCATTAAACCGGTCATATGGGCGGCTTTGGGAACGCGTTCGGGAGGTGAACCAATCGACGATTGGTGAGACCGGCGGCTAGACCGATCCGCCAAAGCGCAGGCGAAAGTTGATGAAGTCAATAGCGTCAACGGCTCCATTCTCGTTAAAATCGAACGGGTCAAAAACGCCGCCGAACGTTAACCGCATTCGGATAAAGTCGGACGCGTCCACGGCACCGTTCCCATTCGCATCGCCAAACAGGCGGAACAGTTTTACCAAACCGCTCGGCCCACCGACTACAACTTTGTCATCAATCGGTGAACCCTGGGCGAAGTTATTGCCGTTGGTGTCTAAGCCCACACCCGTGATTTCCGACGCGCGCACGGTGAGCGTGAAACGCCCATCAATAAGGGACGTGCCGTTGACGGCACCGCCAACAAAGGTCAGACGCACAACCGTGCCGGAACCGGAGTTGTCTACATTTGCCGCAAGAGTGACTGCGGCACCAGTCCCCTGCCGGATCAACGTGAATGCGGCTTCCGGCGTACTGGCAAAGCCGACAAAGCGATCAAACGTCACCGTGACCGATGTCACGCGTGAGCGCTGCACAGCGCCGTCGTTAACGACGACCGTGGTCACGTGAGCGAAGCCGGTTTGTATCTCGTACGAACCGATTTCCGGCGCAACCCCTCCCATGCGCGAGAATGGCAGGTCGCGTTGATCGAAGTTGAGCATCGCGGCATTGTTGCCCGCGTCGATCACGGGGCTGAATGCGAGCGGTTTGTGAGTCGGCGTCAGGCCGCCATTGAACGTGAGCGGCCCGAGTTGGGCGTCGAGTGGTGCCGAGCTGGTTCCGGTGAGGTTGTCCATTCCTGTCAGCGTGAAGTTGGCCGGCAAGCGTCAAGGCAATGCCGACGTGCCTGTGAACGACCTGAAAGCGCCGCCGCCCAACGAGAAGTTCCTCGGCGAGGCTGGCGATCTGCAACTTGAGCAGTTCAAGAACATCGACAACAAGAAGAAGGTTCTCGAACAACTGAAGATGACCGACGAGGAATATCAAGCGTTCATTCGCTCGTACGAGAACCTGGTGAAGCGATCCAAGGATGCGCCCAAGCCCGGTGCAGACGACCGCGCTCGCGGCAGCGCC
>JANNLP010000255.1:0-1512 GCA_031396905.1 Gemmataceae bacterium | reverse complement strand
GGACGGGCTGGACAACGTCGCGGTGAAGACGACATTTCCCCCCTCCGTCGCACTCGCATCACTGATGGAAACGGTTGGCAGCGGCGGCAGCAGTACCGCGATACTTGTGAGTTGTGTTGTGCCTAAGCCGATGTTGCCAACAAGCGTCGCCGCGCCGGTTGTAAGATTGATGGTGTACAGTCCGGTCGCACCGCCGACGGTCAGCGCGGCGAATGCGGCGCCAAACTCGCCGTTGCTGTTGTTCAGGCCGGCCACGATGTCGAACCCGCCATCGGTCCCAGCGTCCACTGTCACGCCGAGCGCTCCGACGTTGGTGACGGAGCCACCGTTCGGGCCTCCCGGTCCCGCGCTGTTGATGCCGCCCTGAACGCCCAACCGGCTGGTTCCCCCGTCGATGACGTAGAGAGTCGTCGGAATCGTGCCCGGCGGGTTTTGACGGTCGGTGTTACGGTCGTAGGCGGCACCGATGATCGGGCCCATCACCGGCGCGGTGAAGGTCAGGTCGGTGTCGTTGCCCGCGAGGGCGCCGTTGTTCGGGTTGAACCGGGCATTCTCGTTGTTCTCGTTTACGTAGCGAATGCGATCGACGGTCGGGTTGAAGTCGTAACCGGTGTCCACGTCGCCCGCGCCCGCCAGCGCCGCAGCCGTTGCACCCACGAACGTCGCCGCCCCAGTCGCCGGATTAATAGAGTACGTCCTGATGATCGAGTTGTTGGCACTCCCCGTGGCCACGGTGCTGCCAAACAGCTCTCCCGTCCGCGGCCGGAAGTCGATGCCGCGAAGCGTTTCATTCGCTCCCAGCCCGGTCACAGCAATTGGGGCCGTCACCGTTCCCGGTGTCGCACTGTCGAAGCTGATCAGGGCATTAGTCGCAGTAAGTCCATAAACAGTCGCCAAAGCCAGCCTGCTTTCGAGAGCCTCAAACAAGGGCTGAAAGTTCCTGGCGCGGCAATTCTTGGATGAGATGCGGGTCCGGACTTTTTTCGATGTCGTTTTACGCATGGCGGCAGTTCTCCAGAAAGTACGAATTGACAAGTGGACTAGCAATGGACGCGTCTCCAGGGACACGATTAAATTCACTAGCTGGCGAGTAGCATAAGGACCAGGAAAGACGATACCAAGCAGCGTGACTTAGCTATTTTGGGTATTTTTGGGATAATTTATCGGCACTTTCCAGCTGGTACGGCCCGCAGCACCTGCATTTGGCGGGCCGCTACCTGCCTCCGATAAAATGACCGCGGCACAATCGGAGCGGCGACGAAAGACCTAAGTGAGTCAATTCACCAGCTCGCTTTTCGCCTTGTCCTTCAGCTTGTCACCGTCGCCAAACAAGAACCAGTCGAGCCCGCCGTCACCGTAAAGAGTATCTTTTACGCCGTCGTCGCTGACCGTCGTGTCATCGAGGGTGAAGACTCCATTCTGCCCGCCTCCATTGCGCAGATTGTCCACCCGCGTGGCGTAGCTATTGGTGGAAACCCACTCGGCCAAAATGGCCCGCAGCGCTTCGTCGTC
>JANNLP010000170.1:0-2241 GCA_031396905.1 Gemmataceae bacterium | reverse complement strand
CAGGAATAACAGTCGGCGGGATGACTCCTGGCGGGCGGCGTATTCGCCGAGGAATTCGGGGTGATACTCGCCTTAGTCGGCATCGTCCTCACGCTGTACAGCGACTTCCAATCCTGGCGGCTCACCCTGCTTGTCGTGCTGACGCTACCGTTCGCCCTGGTCGGCGGCGTCGGTGGCGCACTGATCACCGGCGGCGTCCTCTCCCTGGGATCACTCGTCGGCTTCGTGACCGTGCTAGGCATCGCCGCCCGCAACGGCATCATGCTCGTCAGCCACTTCCGTCACTTGGAGGATGAAGAAGGCCACCCATTTGGCCGGGAACTAGTATTGCTAGGCTCGGCTGAACGCCTCTCCCCAATCCTGATGACCGCCCTGGCCACCGGCCTCGCGCTAGTTCCCGTAGTCGCCGGCGGCATCAAACCCGGCGCGGAAATCGAGCATCCATTAGCCGTAGTCATCCTCGGCGGCCTCGTGACATCGACGTTGCTAAATTTGTTCTTGTTACCGCCACTGTACCTTTGGCTAGGCCGGCGAACGGCGACGGAACAGTGATAGCATTGCCGCGCTCAACCGGTACAGGATACATCGAGCCTGACCACCGGACTCTCACGGTCAAATCGACCCGCCGAACCGCAGGCGAAACTGGATGAAATCGCTAGCACCGACGAAGCCATCGTTGTTGAAGTCAAACACGATGCCGCTGCCGCCGAAAGCCAATCGGAATGCCAGGAGGTCAGTCGGCCCAACATAGCCGTCGCCGTTGGCGTCGCCGAAGAGGCGAAAGAGTTTGTTCGTGGCGGGGTTGCCGATGAGCACATAATCATCGCCGATTATGCCGTCGCCGTTGCCATCGAAGTTGCCGCCGTTGATTTGGGATGCGAGTGCCGTCAGCGTGTACCGGCCGTCGGCGAGCGAACCAAATTCGACCGCCGTTCCCGGAGCAAATGTGAGCGTGACAGAATTGCCGCTGACGGATGCATTCAGCGCGACCGATGCGTTGTCGGATTGTCGCTTCAATAGAAATGCGGCCGCGGGGTTGGCAGGGAGTATTACGGGTGAATCAAAGGTAGCAGTCAATGAAGTGATCCGCGACCGCTGGGCGGAGCCGTCATTGACATGGATCGAGACGACGTCGGGTAATACGGCGACGGAGAAGCTGCCCAACGTCGCGGCCGGTGCCGCGTTGCCGGCCGTGTCAAAGACTTGGTTCGGCCGCAGTGCGATCGTGTACGTACCGTTGGCGAAGGAACTCCAGGAGCCGCCCGGCGGCATCAGATTGAAACTCGCTACGCGCGGCGATCCGTTGGTGTTCACGTCCACGCCTGTGAAAAGGGCCAAGGCGTCAAACCCGTTTGGCCCCGTCACTGCGAGATTGCCGGTGGCAAGGCTCGCCACCTTCACGGAGAGGTTGTCACTGACTGTGACCGTCATGGTATAGCTTGTTCCACCCGATGTCGTTACATCCGGCCATGGTCCGTTCAGAGCGACGGTCGGCGCGGTCAAGTCCACGTCCCAGACAAAACCCACAGCGCCGCCGGTGTTGCCGGCGTTGTCCACGGCACGGACATGGAACGTGTGATGCGGTGCCGTCAATCCCGTGAAGTTCTGCGGACTGGTCCCGGCTACGAAACTGCCGCCGTCCAACGCGTATTCCAAATGGTTGACCCCGGAACTCACGCCGCTTGACACGGGGTCCGTCGCGCCGAAGGAAAACGTGGCGGCCGTCGAATTGGCCGGGTTGACCGGCGCGGCGGTAATTGAGGCCACCGGTGGCGTCCGGTCGATGTCCCAGGCGAAGCTGGCGGTGTAGGTACCCACGTTTCCGGCGTTGTCGACAGCTCGGACCTGGAAGGTGTGGTGGCCCTGCGCCAGGCTGGTCAGCGTCAACGGGCTCGCAGCCGTCTTGAAGCTGCCGAAGTCGAGTTTGTATTCGAAGTGGTTGAGGCCGGAGCTGACGCCGGCAGAGGTCGGATCGGTGCCAGTGAACGTGAATGTCGCGGATGGCGAGTTCGTCGGGCTCGGTGGCCCTGTGACAATCGATGCAGTCGGCGACTTGGTGTCAATATCCCAGCCATAGCTGGCCGCGGCGCTCGTGTTGCCCGCGTTGTCCACGCTGCGCACTTCGAGGACGTGGTGGCCTTCGGCCAGGGCAGTTAGCGTCAGGGAGCCCGTGCTGGTGATGAAGCTGCCGGAGTCCACCCTGTACTCCAAATGGTTGACGCCGGAGAAGACGCCGCCCGA
>JANNLP010000100.1:0-15890 GCA_031396905.1 Gemmataceae bacterium | reverse complement strand
CTGCAACACTTGATCAAACATCGCGTAATCACGGTCGGATTCAAACAACGTGGCCCGGCCCACGGCGCGATTCAGCACATGGTACACATATCCACCCGTCGCAACTCGCGGACGCCTCGGCATGGTGACAAGCTACGACTTGCCGGAAGCATCGTCAATCAAAGACTCCCGACCCCTTTTTCCCTTTTTCCTTCCCGCGGACTTCGTCTACATGCGACTGGCGTTCGGCGGCAGCAGCTTCACGTTTGACTTGGATGGCTACGGCAGCGTGAGTTTGCTCGATTTTATCGGGTTTCGGAATAACTTTGGGATGAGTATCTGAGCGGTCGGGTCGGGAGGCCGCGCAGTGCAGCGCGGAACGGTCGGGTCCGGAGACCACGACCGCAGCGCGGAACGGGCGGGTCCGGAGACCGCGACCGCAGCGCGTGGGGTCGGGTCGGGAGACCACGACCGCAGCGCGGAACGGGCGGGTCGGGAGACCGCGAACGCAGCGCGTGGGCGGTCTTCGCCGAGCCACTTTTTTCGCGACCAGCGGTGATGGCTTGACGTTGGCGGCTAAATTACGGAAACTGACGATTCATCGCCAATCGTTCGCTTCAATCAATTAGGATGAATCTCATGGCAAATTCCTGGCGATGGTCGAACAGCGCAGTTTCCAGTCTTCGTCGCCGCGTTGGCAAACGAGTGCCGTTAGGCTGCGTACGACTCGAGGACAGGGTCACGCCGGCGGCGATGCTGCCCGATCTGTACGTGCGACAGGACTATCTCGGCGGCTGGACCATCAATAATATCACCGGCGGCAAAGAGATCCGCTTTTCGACGGCGATGGCCAACGTCGGCGTCGGCGCGTTCGAGATGCGTGGCACTCAAGTCTACGTGACCAATCCGGACGGGACGCAGAAGCAAGCCGTCAATCAGCGAATCTACAACAACGATGCAACATTCACCGATGTGCCGTCTGGCTTTTTCACCTATCATTCCGGCCACGGGCATATTCACTTTGACGATATGGCCCAGTCGCGGTTGCGTTTGCGTCCGGCTGATCAAAGCGTCGGCGCGATCGTTGTCGAAAGCGAGAAGACCAGTTTTTGCTTGATTGACATTGATCCCTACATGCTGAGCTTGCCCGGCGCGCCGGCAAATTCCGTCTACAACTCTTGCAATCCCACGTACCAGGGCATCTCCGTTGGCTGGAATGACGTGTATGGCGCGGGCCTTGAAGGGCAATCGATCCCGTTGATCGGCGTGCCGCCGGGAAATTACTGGCTGGAGGTGGAGTGCGACCCGCTCGATGTCGTTCAGGAGACAAATAACGGAAACAATATCACCCGAGTGGCGATCACCATTAGCAGCGCGCAATTGCCGAACATTGGGTTCCGCATTCTCTCCGGTACGCCGGTCGGTGCCAGCACTGCCCCGGCCGATCACCTCGATTTCAACTTTAACATGGCGGTCGATCCGTTGACGGTCACCACCGGGGGATTCAGCTTCGCCGGTCCGGCGGGCAACATTCCGGTGACTAGCATCGAACAACTTTCGGCCACGAAGTTTCGCGCCCACTTCGCCGAGCAGGGTGTCGTGGGTACATACACGATGACCGTGAGTCCCGTCATCAAGAACACCTCGGGTGCCTTTCTCGATCAGAATAACAATGGCACGGGCAACGAAGTAGCCGACCAGTTTTTCAACATCTTTACGATCGTTTCGCCCAAGATCGTCGCCACGTTGCCCTCGGGGCAGACAACCACGCCGGTGACCAGCGTCCGGCTCACTTACAACAAAACGATGGATTCCTCGACCTTTACCATGGCCGACATTGTCAGCTTCACCGGCCCCGGCGGCGTTGACTTGATGGGGCAGATTCTCAGCGTCGTGCCGGTCACACCCGGACCTGAGAGCACTGTGTTCGATGTGAACTTCACAAGCCAAAGCAATCTCGGCAACTACTCCCTTGTGGTCGGGCCTGATGTTCGCGATGCGGAACAGAATCTGGTTGATCAAAACAGCGACGGATTCACCAACACCACGGCTGATCGCTTTACGGCGAGTTTCTCGGCCGGCGTGGTCGGGCCCGACACGTTCGGTTATGTCGCCATGCCCGACACCTTTCAAAACATCGATTTGGTCGGACAGACAGGCATCTTTACCATTCACACGAGCGCCGACAACGCATCGGTTGCCGTCAATCTCGGCGCCAGCACTTTTACTTTTTACGGGACCACGTACACCGGCGCCAGCAGCCTGTTCGTCAGTACCAACGGGCTGATCACGTTTGGCTCGGCCAACACTTCGGCCTCCAACGGTGCGATGTCGACCATCTCGCAGCCGGCGATTGCCGTGCTTTGGGACGATTGGCGCGCGGGCACCGGCAATCCGGAAGTGCTCGGTAAGTTCTTCGACGACAACGCGGACAGCATCAACGACCGTCTGGTGGTTCAATGGAACAAGCAATATCACAGCGGCAGTACGACCGGCACGATTACCTATCAGGCCATTCTGGAACTCAACACCGGAGCTGTGCAAGGCAAGATCGTCGCCAACTATCCGGATGCTGATAGCGGCGACGCTTACTCCAACGGTGCGTTTGCCACCGTGGGTGTGAAGGCCACGGGAGCCGGCGGGTCCGCGTTGCAGGTGGTCTCCAACAACATTCAGTACCTGATCGGCAGCGGCAAAGCGTTTCAATTCACCGTGCCCACCGTCACGTCGATCACCCGTGAGGACACGAATCCAGTTGATGCGGGCGATACCGTGGAGTATCTGATCACGTTCAATCAACCGATCAATCCGGTCAATCTGGATCAGACCGATTTCACACTCACGGCGACGGGTGGCTTGACGGGCTACAACGTGGTCGAAATCCATCCCACGGCGACGCCGTACCAATACGAAGTCCACGTCAACACGGGGATCGGCAACGGCACACTGCGGCTCAACTTTATTGACGACAACACCGTCAGCAGCTTTTTTGGCCCCAAGGTCGGCGGTGTCGGACTCAACAACGCGAACTACAGTAAGGGCGAAGTTTACACGGTTGTTCAACAACCGCCGGCCATCAACCGCGTGGCCATCGACGATGACTCGGGCCAGCACTCCCAGGTGCGCTCGGTCACGGTTTACTTCGATCGCGTTGTGACGTTCGCCGGCGCGGTGAGTGCGGCATTCGCGGTCAACGGGCCGGGCGGCGCGGTCGCTTGCACGTTTGACACAAGCCCGAGCACGCCGAATTTCACTGTCGTCAAGTTGAACTTCAACGGTTCGGTGCCCGATGGCAACTACACGATCACCGTCTTTGGCAATCAAGCAAGCACCGGCGGCGTGTTCCTCGATGGCGACGGCACCGGTCCAGGCAGCAACTACACCAGCGCCTTTCATCGGTACTTTGGCGATGCCGACGGCGACGGTTCCATTTCCGCCTACGACTTCATCCAATTCCGCCTCGCCTTCAGCGGCACGGATCCGATCTTCGACTTCGACGGCGACGGATCGGTCGGGGCCAGCGACTTCGTGCAATTCCGATTGCGGTTTGGCGGGACGATCTAAGTCGTGGTGAGTTGTCAGTGGCCAATGGCTGGTCATCGATCGCTCCTCCTTTTCGTGTGTGGGTGTCACTGTTCCGTAGCGGCGGCCGCAAGCCGCCGCTACTTCATTTCCTGATTGCCGATCCGGGCAGCTTGATAGCTGCGACAATCACGATCACATTCAACCAGCGGATATACACTCTCGCGAATAGCGCCACATTCATTGGGCGGCAGTCTTCAGATCGAGACTGCCGCCTATTTTTGTTCGCCGATATGGTACGGCACTTGCGAAGTAAAGTGATAGCAGTTGGTGTGGGCCGTGTACCGCTGGAGCAAAGCGCGGCCTGCACCCATTTTGAGAATGACGGCGGCGGACATCAGGCCGAGGAGGGGTAGACTACTGCTCACTTGTTGGCAACATTCTGCCGCAACGAATTGCCCGGCTGGTTCGATGGGTGCTGCATTTGCGATTCTCATCCATTGAATCGGCCGGGCATGTTTACTTGATTCAGCCACGCAGTCGGGTTGCCAGTGTCAAAGCCCCAAGCGTCTTTGCATCATGTCGAGCCGACCCGAAGGCACTGCCGATACCGAAGACACGCGACCATCCGTGCCGAATCCCACCGAGATGACACCATCCGTGGCATACCAGAGTACGGCACTTTCGCCAGTGGCAATCGTCTGTGTGTGGGACGGCTTGCCCAATATCGCCGTGACCTCGGCCAAAGTCATGCCAACCGCAACTGAATTAGACTGCGTCATCTTCAGCGCGGTGGAATCTAAGTACATCAACACGCCTGCCGCGCACGGTATCGCCAGTATGACGACCAGGGCCACCGATCCGGCTATCTTGTGTCGTCGGGCTAGTGCCATGCGATGTTGCCCGTTGATTGGTCAGGGGAGTGTTGATTCTTACTTGCGCTGTTTCTCGCGCCACCAATTCTGCAACGCCGCCTGTCGCGACTCCCAAACGAAGTATTGCTTTGAGTCAACAACGCCCTGCCGAAAGACTATGCAGAACTCCCCGTCGATCGCTGCCCACCGATGGTTTTCGTAATCGCGGGCGGTTATCGGCCAACAGGTCGGCGGGCCGACAATCTGGACCACCTGTTCCGCCCTCATTCCCTTGTGGATGCGTGAATAACCACTGCCTAGGTAGAACGCGACGGCGTATATCAGCGCTGGGATTGTGATCGCACCAAATATCAAACGACGTTTTACAGTCATTGCTCACGCCCACGACCGCCCCTGCCATCCTATCTCTTTTTGCTCGCCTTGCGTTTGCGCGCATGCCTACGCTGGCCGATTGGGTTAGTCGCTCGCATCGGTGATGCAACAACATCGCGCAGTCGTGTTCAAAGTGAAATACGCGGCCGTTTCAAGGCCCACACGGCACAGATCAGCACAGCGACACCGATCAAGAAAGGAGTTCGCCATTCCAGCAACGCGTCTGGTATTTGGATGTCAATTTCCGCACGGCCAATCATCTTTGGCCTCCAATGCCTGACGGGCCATGCCATCCTATGGTTTTTTTACCCGCCTTGCGTCACAGGTTGGGATCGATCACAAAGACGATGAGTCTGATTATCAGTTCGATGAGTGGTGGTGCCATCATTGCGGCGGCCATCACCATCATGAGTTTGCGGCAATTCCGATTCTGGCATTGTTCAGGCATGTTGACTCACTCCTCGCGGGAAGGCGGCCATTTTTTCAGGACGAGCCAAGCGAAAAGCCAAGACGATGTGAGGACGGCGATCGGAGCGCCACAGAAAATCCACGGATCAAAGTACGCAATCAGCACAGTTTGCTCGCCTTGAATTGCCGCCACTTCCGCCAGCCGATGCCGGCGAGCGCCACGCCGGCCAAGGCCATGCTGGAGGGTTCGGGAACGGGAACCACCTGCACCAACAGTGGGAAATTGTTGTGCGAAGGATGAAAGACGTATTCGTCCAGGTTCTGCCCGCCTTGGAGGCCGAAGCCGGCAGCGGTTGGTGATACATTGAAATCGAAAAGCGAAATTGTACCTTCACCGACCGCGACCGCATTCAAACGGAAGATGGCAATAGCTCGTTCGTTGCCGGGTCCTAATATTTGTCCGGCCGTCGCCCCAACGCCCGTTCCCGTCGTTGCGCCAGTTAATGCCGTAAAGCCCAGGTTGTACCCCGCGAAGAAATTGGGATGCCCCGACGCGAAGGGCACCACGGCTCTGGCATTTGCGTTGTTCTGACCAGGATCGATCGGAGGAACTGGAGGCGTAAACGGATTGTTAATAATGCCCGTTGGGTAGTCTAAAGCCATCGCAAACGTGATCATCCGATTCGCGTTGGTCCAAGCTGACTGGGAAAATGTCGGTGTCGGATTTGACAGTGCATTGGCGTTTGTCTGAATGGTAATCTGAAGAAAAACCGTTTGCCCGAGAGTCATCACGAGCGGACCAGTAATCGGCGCACCCAAAGGAACCGGTTGGTTGGTGCCCTCTACGGGGTCCGCTTCGGCGACGATCCAATCCGGGTTTGTCTGATCGACATTAGGATAAGTGCCAGGCCCGGAACCAATGCGATAACCAAGGATCACGTCAGCCCGCGCTGGCATCACGATGGTTAACGTCGCCGCGCACACAAATGCCAGGTTTCTGACACACATTGATGCCGTCTCCTGATGGTGCGGCGGATGAAATTGTCCGGTTGGCCACCCCTGCCATCCTACTGCTTTTCGGGTCGAGCTTGGCTAACCCAACTGCGCGGCAGCGGCAATTATGCCGTTGTTCGAAAATTCAATGGGCCATCACACTACGGCAAAACGTATTTCTCGCCGGCCGGCAGCTTGTTCAAGCGTCGCGTTACTTCATCGCGCGTTCGGAATTCTTCAGGAAGAGTGCGAACAGCGCGCCCATGCCGGCGGTGGCAACCGCAAAAGCTGCTGTCCAAAGCCAAGGATGGTCGGCCGCGGATTCTGACATCGGGACGACGACGGTTGCAGAGCCCAGTGTGAGACAGACAAGCCCCATGAACAGGATGGCAATAACTCTCCACGTAGACATGACGTCCTCCGTTGAAGGTGCAACCAACGCGAAAATCAGTTATCCGGAGTGGGCAACGACGAATGCGGTCGAAACCGCGAACGAGGTGTACAGGGATATGTTCAGCGTAAGCAGTCAGTGTTCAACTTGCAAGCGGGCGTCGAATCACACTGCGTGCGTTACGGATGATTGTTCAGACGTTACTCGCAAAAAATTTTGAGTGATTTCGGAGGGCCTCAGCATCGGTCATGATCGCGAGCTGCCGAGGGCAATAGATCTCACTCGGGTAACGGTCAGGAAGGCGGCGGCGCATTTGCCCCGTGACCACAGGATAATACTGTGAATATAAGACATTGCAATACTTTACTTTATGTCATTTTATGACCACAGTCATATTACAATCGACAACTCCGTCGGCTGTCAATAACATTATGATCACAGTCACATTACAATCGACGGTTCCGCCAACTGTCAGTATCATTATGATCGCAGTCACATTAGAGGTTGCCGTGAGAATTACCGCGGAAAGGAAACGGGCGAACCGCACCCGCCTATTGGAGGTGGCTGGCGAGTTGTTTCATGTCGGCGGATTCGCGGCGACGACGACCCGGAACATCGCCACGACGGCCGGGCTGGCGACGGGAACCATGTTCAATTATTTCCGATCGAAGGAAGAGCTGGCCGTCGCACTGGTCGTGGAGTTGTTGACGGCGGCACATGTTGAGTTTGAGGCCAGCCGCCGACTTGCGGGAACGCTCGATGAGTGGCTATTTGGGCTGGTGGCCACCGAACTTCGTCACCTGAAGCCGACGCGCGGTTATCTGAAGGATATTCTTGCCGGGGTCCAATCAAATTCGGCAACCGAGGACACGCACGGCGCAGCTCTACGCCGGGCACACATGGCGCAAGTCGATGACATCCTCGCAAATTTCGGCATTAATGCCCGCGCCGGCGTGGCCGGATGGGATCATCTTTATTGGTCGCTGTACCTGGGCGTTCTGACCCATTGGTCGGCTGACACTTCGCCTAATCAGGAAGCCACGATGGCGCTACTGGACCGCGCGACTGGCATGTTTCTGAGTCTGGTTCGCTACTGGCCCGGCGAAAAGTGACTCTTGGAGCGTTCGCCGTCCGGTTGCTAAAGCGTCATCCGAAAAGTAGCAGCACATTCCACGGGACGTTTTCGAGAAAGCGGCAGCCCAGCTCAAACTGATCATCCACAGGTTTGCACCAGCAGACGACGGCTTCCGCCCATGGCGTACCGACTGGAGCTTGGTCGGCTTTAAGAAAAACATGCGCATCGACGGGAAGCGCCTGTTCAAGTGCAAGGCGAAGGCCCCCACTGCTGCGATCGAGCACGACGCCGGGCTTCGGGGTCGCACCCTCTGACAAGCGGAAATGAATGGCCTTGGGAGCGGCCATACGGCGGCTTCGCTGCCGGCGGTCGTCGGGCGATGCGAGCGGGCCTTCCCAGTAGTCCGACTGGATCCGCGTCTCGTTTTTCCACTCGTCCAGTTTGTCAGGGCGGCGCTGCTTGTGAACTACCTTTCGCGCAAAGAGCTGTTTGACCAACAATGCCAGTCCCACAAGCGCGACAGCAGCCGCCCAAAACAACGGATTTGAGAGCATATTCGCAATCCCCAATTGCAGCCATCTTCGTTGAGTTGGGCCATTGATGCAAGCCCCATGCCATTGTCGATGATCAAGTCAGTGCCGAAGGTGGCCGCGCGAAACGAGAAGTTGCGGCAGTGAAGGGAATTTCGGAGGCGGCTTGTCTAAAGTGAAAAAGGACCGGTCACTTTGCCAAGCGACCGGTCCCGATGCGCTTGGAAACTAGTCCTTCTTCTTCTCGGCGGGCGTTTCTACCTTCTTTTCATCGACCTTTGTATCGGTGACCTTGGTGCCGTCCGGCTTCGTGGTCGTCTTCACTTCTTTCGTGCCCGATTTCGTGGTGTCCGAGCAACCGGTGAGGCCGACGAGGCCGACAAACGCGAACAGTAGCGTTACGGATAGGAGCTTCTTCATTTGGATTTTCCCTTGTAATTGGACCGAAAACAATGGCACCGCACCCGCGGCGGCGGCCTCTTCTCAGCATGATACGTACTGGGCCGGTTTATTCCCGGCCGGACGCGAAAATTGGCCCTACCGAGACCGCTCGTTTACAATTAGCCGCTACGAGTTGACTTCGAAACGCCTTTGCAGTGTTTCGATGTCGGCCGCACCCGATCGACGATCAGTCGTTACCAATCGAGTTGACGCGCTCCCAATTGTTGGCGGATTGCATTGAGGTTCCAAAGGTGGACTAAGTTACCGGCACCGGCCGCGGCCAGGTAGCGACCATCGGGGCTGATGCGGTGCCAGCTCATGATTTGATGGCCTGTCGTTCCAAGGGTTGCTAACTCGGAACCATCGGCCGGGTTCAATAGCCGAAGTTGGTTGGGCGAGTGGCGCACGACGAGAATTGAGGCATCCTGGGAAAACGACATGCCACCCGGGGTTGTCTCCGGTTGTTTGGCAGTCTCGTGGCACGGCTTCCAGTTTGAGGCGTCATAGAAGGCGTACTTGGTTTCCGTGCCGACCACGAGCCAGCGCCCGTCAGGACTGTATTCCACGGATGCGCCGGAATTGATTGGCAGTTCGTGCAGCAGCTTGCCGGTGGCCGCGTCCCAAATTCTTACATCGGATCCGAATTCGCTGCCGGTGGCCACGTGCCGACAATGGGGACTCAGGGCGACGTAGCGAGTCCGTGGATGATCACCCAAAGTAACCACATCGCCCGGCCGGTCAAGTTTGATGACACGGGGCGGCTGGTCGCGATGTCGAACGACCAGCGTGTTGCGATCATGTCCGACAACGATGTTAACAACCGGGCCACCGCTGCTGGTGATTTCTGGCTTGTGATCGGCGTTCACCGGAAATGAGCATGACGGCGTTGTTAGCGACCAGCGTTCAAGATTGGCTTGATTGCCGGTGAAAGCACTTTCTCCGTTGGTAGCCATGCGGATGTGGCGCACACCACGATCTGGCGACTTCGACCCGACACGGCCTTTGTCAGCGTCCCATACTCGAATGCAATCTCCGTAAGCGACAACCAAAGCATTATTGGCCGGGTGAAAATCAGCGCTGAGTGCCGGGAGATTCATGGATGCGCGGGGCACCACAAGTTGGCGGCATTCATGGCCACGCGATACATCGAAAGTCCAAATTCGTGAACCATCCGATGCACAGGCCAACCGCTGACCATCGGTGGAGAACTGGATCGGCACGCAACCCATGTGAACACTTGACGTTCGGATGAGTTGCTGCCTCGTTGCCACGTCCCATAGGCGGATGGATCCATCGTGAGCCTTGCTTGCAAGAAGGTCGCCGCTGGGATGAAAGGCAAGAGCATAGATGACTTGTTCATGGCCACGAAGTGTCGCCATTGGCTGGGGATTTTCGTCAGCCCACAATAAGATGTTGCTGATCGAGGCGGTGGCGAGTGTCGTGCCATCGGGGTGCCAGGCCAATGCCCAGACGTCACGTTCAATATTCCGCGAACTAAGGACCTTTCCCGTTGCCAGTTCACGAACTTCGACAATTTTGCGAGCGGCGACGGCTAACTTGGTGCCGCCAGGATGAAAGGCAATGGCAGTGGGCAGCACAGCGACTTTGTATGTGGTCGCCGTTGTTGATTCGGCCTGAAGATCGTGAATTGCTAGCAGATTACCGTCGCGGCCAAAGGCGACAAAGCGGCTATCCGGGCTGAAATCGGCTTCACCGCAGCCAGTCTCCGAATCGATGGCAAGCACTGCGCGGCCAGTGTCGCATTGCCAGACGCGGAAGCGCTCCGAGTTGGTTTGATGTTTGTGGTGATAGCCCACCGCAAGGAATCGACCGTCGGGGCTGAACTTGAGCGCTTGCGCCGGAATGCCCTGGTCCGGGAGCTTATTCAGTTCGACATCACCGACGACGCGGCGAATGCTGATGCCGCCTTGTTCGTCGCCTCGGGCATAGTGCTCGAACGTGGCATCGAAAGTCACTGCCGCTGTGCCGGCTGGTGAACCATTCCACGTCGCCGCCGGGATAAGATCGGGTAGCGCCAGGCACGCGAAGAACTCGTTGCGCAGTTCGAGGCGGCGATTCGCATCAGCCCGGAGCAGTGGCAACAATCGTCTAGCGCTATCGAGCGATTCAATCGCGGTCGAGCGTCGGCCTGCTTCCTGTGTCAGTCGCTGCGATTTGGCTTGCGCCACATTTGCGAGCCATAGTTTGTCCAAGGCGTCCTGCCGTTGTTCCCACAGCCGCAGTGACATGATCGGCGAGCCAATCAGAATCACCAGCAGAAGAACAGCGACAGCACATGTCAGCCCTGCAAGAAGTGGATTGCGCCGGCACCAGCGCCAGGTGCGTTCGGGCCATTGAGCGCGTCGAGCCGCGATCGGCCGGTCGGCGAGAAACTGATGCAGATCATCGGCCATCGCCTGCGCGGAAGCATAGCGCTCGGGCACTTCCTTCGCCATGGCCTTGAGAACGATGGTCTCAAGATCACGCGGCAAGCGCTTGTCGATATTCCGTGGCGCAATCGGTTCATGACGCAGTACCTGATCGAGCAACTTGGCTCGATCCGTGTCGTCGAATGCGGGGCGAAATGTCAGCATCTCATAGAGTGTCACACCCAGGCTATAAACATCGCACGACGGTCCGGAATCGCCGCGAAATCGTTCCGGCGCCATGTAGCGCATTGTGCCGACGAAATCGCCGGTATGTGTTAGGCCGGCGTCGTCATCGGTTTTGGCGAGACCGAAGTCCGTGACCCACACGGTACCCGATGGATCCATCAGCAAGTTGGATGGTTTGATATCGCGGTGCAGCACGCCCTGATCATGAGCGTAACTCAGCGCGGTTGCCACCTGCAAACCGACCCGGGCCACGCCGCGATAATATTCGGCATGGGAACAGGACGACATGCTGGACGATGTCGTGGTGGCGTGTTGTGAATTCGCTGTCCGGGCTGACGCGTTCTGAGCCGCTGCGGGACCGTTCGGCGCGACACTCGTTTGTTCGATTCCTGGTCGAGTGTACGCCCTGCCCCGTGCCTGAACGACGTCCCGCAGAACCTGATCCATGCCCTGTCCGGCGATGAACTGCATGGCGTAGTAATGAATGCCATTGTGTTCGCCGACACCGAATACCGGCACAATGTTGGTATGGTGCAGCCGGGCGGCGGCTCGCGCTTCGCGCTGAAACCGTTCTTGAAAGCGTGGGTCGGCCAAGCCCATCGTCGCCAGCACTTTCAGTGCGACTTGCCGGCCCAGCGGTTCCTGCACGGCTTCGTAGACGACGCCCATACCGCCGCGGCCGATCTCGCGGATTAGCCGGTATTCGCCGAGCGTGTTCGGCATCGCGGCCTGTGTTGGCCGCGCACCAGTGCTTGCGGGTACGCCCATGTTCTCCGCGAGAAGTATGGCGGGGAACAGGCGGCGAATTCGCTCCGCATGGATAGGATGTGCGTCGGCATATTCGTTAACCGATGGTTCTTCGCCACGCCGCCAACGTTCAACAAACTCTTCGGCAAGTTGTTCGACGGCGTCGCGGTTAGCCGATGAATCGCTCATGGCGCGGCACCGGCGGATTCGTCGAGCGCTTCGCGCAGCCGTTCGATAGCGCGGATGTAGCGCTTGCTGGCGGCCGACTCTTTCAAGTTGAGCACTTTCGCGGTTTCGACGTTGGACAATTGTTCGACGTGCCGCAGTGCCAGCACTTCCCGATCGATGGGATCAAGGCTTTCGAGAACGCGCTCATAGATTCGCTTCGTCTCAGCGTGTACTGCAACTTCACTTGGCCGCGGGTCGTGGCCGGCCAGACAATCCGCGAGTGCCGCTGATGTCGTTGCCGGTGCTCCGAGTAAATCGATGGGCACCTCTCGGCCCGCTGCCCGCATGTGAACGCCGAGGTGATGCCGATGCAGAATCGACACGCGCTGACCGGTGAGAAAACGCAACCAAAGGAAAAACGGGATGTCGGGCTTGGCAAGATACTCTTGCAGGCGTGCCGTTGCTTCCAAGCACGCTTCCTGAACGACATCGGAGGGATCGAGCCGGCCGCGCAAGCGATGATCGAGCCGCAGCGAAACCATGCGCACAAGCCGGTCGCGGTGCTTATTCAAGAGCGCGCCGCAACTCTCCCGGTCGCCCTGGGCGGCCTGGCGAAGCAAGAGTTCCGAGTCGTCGGGCAGCGGCAGTTCCGCCGGCGGCATGGCTGGTCCCGTAGTTGTGGCGGTGAGAGGGTATTGTACCCGAAACCGGTTAGATTCCGACTGATTCGTCATTTTCACTCCTCATCGTCCAGTAGTGTCTCAATTCGTCACGGCGCGAGATCAAGTGACGGAGATGAAATGATTTTGTCTTCTTTGTGTTTTCCTTTGTGTCCTTCGTGTCTTTGCGGTGAGTTCTTAAGACCAACCACGAAGACACGAAGTGCACGAAGGAAGCACGAAGAAAACCAAACTGAGAGACTACCCATTGCCCGGCAATGCACCCGATGAATCCATTGCCGTTTTCAATCGCCTGCGTCAGCGGAGATACGTCCCTCGACGCTCCATTGCCTCGCCTGGTTAACGACATGTGCGCAGGATCACACAAGCGCGCAGGAACGGTGATGCGGGCGGGGCGATTATGTCAAGTTCCGGATCCATCCGCTTGAGGTCTCCCCTCTCTCAACCGAGGGGCGCTATTCCGGATCCTTCCGATGAAGCCCCTCTCTCACTCGAGGGGATTGTTCGAGATCCATCCCAACTAGCCCTCCATCTCACTCGGAGGGATTGTGGCAGACCAGAGCAAGCGCTTTCGCGCTCGTCTGTTCGTCGCTGTTTGGAGGGAGGTTGTGGTGGTAGTAGTGGTAGTTGTCAGCGACAATTCCATCGGACAGGTCATGTCAAACCCGCCCGCATCACCAGTTCACGCCCAGATAACAGGAGCCGAACCGTGTCAGCAGAGATTATCGCGCGGCGTGTCGGCCGCACATTCGCGCGATCCATGGTCAGTCCAAGCTGATATCAAGCTCGGCCCGAACACGGCCAGGCCGCGATGTTGCATCGCAGCCGAGTGAATTATTGACGACGAGTGAATGAAGTGCAAAGTCGGTTGCGGATTTTTTTTGCCGTCACTACGGACATTGACAAATCCTGATCGCGGAGCGATCCAAGGCGAGCGTCGCAGCGTCAGCGCGACGTGGTTTTGGTTTTCTCGGCGACGCGGACTGCACGTCGTGCTTACGCATCGACGCTCGCCGTTTCGTATTTCGGCGAGCGTCGCAGCGTGAGCGCGACGTGGTATCGGACTTCTCGCCGCAGCCAGACTCCACGTCGTGCTTACGCATCGACGCTCGCCAAGACTTACGAGCGAAGCTCGCTAGTGGCGAGCCGGAAGCGTCAGCGCCCGGAGCAGTTGCTCGCCGCATGGTGAGTCGCTGACCAATGGCAAGCGCTTTCTCCGGGCGCTCACGCTTCCGGCTCGCCTCATGTATTTTTCTAAAATGCTGGTGGGCAACGGTGATTCATGCTATGACTATTAACATCTAATTCGGAGGGTGCATATGCCACGCCTGAACGCCTGGCTTTTACTTCGAGGGCTGGAAGAGCGCATCACCCCCGACACGACGCCGCACGTCTTGGCACTGGGCAATTTCCATCAGAACTGGAGTGACTCTACCCTCATCACCGCGAATGATGATTGGTCGGGTGTGCCCAGCATCATGGGGTATTTGGGTGAAGATACGATTGTTGAAGGCATCGATCCACAGACCATTCTCACGCCCTATTCGAATATCGACCTAATTGCCAACCAGGGCAGTAACACCGCATTAACTGATGGTGGGATCGCGGAATTCGATAGCCTTGCTAATCCCGTGGTGGCGCTCCAAAGCGGCGGGACGGCCGATGCGCCGAATCTGGTCGTCTTCATTGACACTACTGGTCGGTCCAACATTTCGATTTCTTACAACCTCCGCGACGTTGACCTGACGGCGGACAACTCGATTCAACCGGTCGCGTTGCAATATCGCGTCGGCAGTGCCGGCAGTTTCGTCAACGTGCCGGCCGGCTTCCGTCCCGACGTCACCGCCGGTCCGAGTCTGATCAGGAATATGCCGTATAGCGTAACAATGCCCAGCGCGGTCGACAATCAAGCGGAAGTTCAAATACGCATCATGACTACAAACGCCGTCGGCAACGACGAATGGGTGGGCGTTGACGACATCGTGGTCTCAGTCAAGGATCTTGCAATCGCAAACGGACCTCAAAGTTTGGGTTACACCAACCGGGCAGTTGCTTTGGACGCCGATGGCGACGCCGTGGTCGTATATAGCAGTTCGCAGGACGGTAGCGGCACCGGTGTTTCAGCCCAAAGACTCAGTTCGTCCGGGACGAAGGTCGGGACCGAGATCCAGATGAACACACACACAACAGACTACCAATGGTATCCTGCCGTTGCGGCGGATTCTGACGGCGATGCCTTAGTGGTTTGGACAAGTGCAACTCAGGACGGGAGTTATTACGGCGTCTATGGTCAGCGACTTAACAATGAGGGGACTAAGATCGGCGGCGAGTTCCAGATTAACACCTACACAACAAGTCAGCAGCTTTATCCATCCGTGGCAGTTGACGCGGACGGCGACAGCGTGGTCGTGTGGAACAGCTACGGTCAAGACGGAAGTGACGACGGCATCTACGGCCAAAGATTCAATTCATCAGGGGCCAAAGTCGGTGTCGAGTTCCAAGTTAACACCTTTACGACGGGAAGACAGGACCATCCAATCGTCGCAATGGACCCGGGAAGGTCTCCGCCTTCGCGGCGCGGATGCGGGCGACGAGCGGCTGCTCGTCCTCGCGCACCACGCCCTCGAGCGCGCGCGCGGACAGGCCGCGCACGCGCACCAGCGAGGCGATTGCCAGGTCGCGAGGCGTTGCGGACTGCGCCGCGGCTTCCAGCGAGCGCCGGCGGCGCAGCACCGCGTACACGGTTTCGGCGACGAAGGCGCGGTCCTGCTGGCCGAGGTTGCGGTGTGCCCTGAAGTAGCGCGACACCGCTGCGTCCGCGGGGCCGGACGAGGACAGCAGCTCGCCGAGCAACGCCGCGGCGCGCGCCAGCTGGGCGCGGTAGATCATTGCGCCATGGTGATGCGTGCGGCGACCTGGTCGATGCGCGTGCCGTCCTTCTGCACCACGAGCACGCGCAGCGGCAGATAGGAGCGCGCCGCGTCGAACCAGACCTGCGTCGCGCGGCCACCGTCGTCGACCTGGTCGAGGCGCAGCGCGTCGAATTCGCCCGCGGGCAGACTGAGGCGCTCGCGGGCCACGACGCGGAAATGGT
>JANNLP010000094.1:0-1736 GCA_031396905.1 Gemmataceae bacterium | reverse complement strand
GTTCACTCGCCGATCACCGCGGCAAATACACCGTGGTCCATTTCTGGGCCAGTTGGTGCGTGCCATGCAAAAAGCAGATGCCATCTGTAAAGAGCCTGCATGATCGCTTTGCCGCGCGTGGGTTGACAACGGTGGGTCTCTCTCTTGACACCGACGGGGCCGCGTGGAAAGCAGCGCTACAAACTCTGAATCTCCCGTGGTCCCAAGGTCGGCTGGCGGCCGCCAGTGAAGCCGGCGTCTCCAGCGTGCCGGTCTATTGGCTTCTCGATCCCACGGGCAAAATCGTCGCCAAGTCCTATGAACTCGACGAGCTCCTCCCGATCCTGACCGAAAGGCTCAAATAGATTTGCATTCTCGGACGAGCCGCAGTCATGCGAGCCGCCGGCCTTGTGCCGGCGGACAAGACCTGATGCATTCCCCCAGCCTGTACCGGGCCAGAGAAACTGACACTCTGTCAATGTCAATAGCGTTTTTTTCCTGCCCGTTTTTTCGCGTCTCCTGAGTTTGCATTTCACCTCCGAGTAGCCGATGATGCATGCGGCTGCGACGCACAGACGCAGCCTAGCGATGTTCGGGCCGAGATTGATATCGGCTTGGGCCGAACATGGATCGCGCGAATGCATGGGGGCGATGCGCCGCGCGATAGGTTCTGCTTCCGTTCAGTTACGGGTTGGAGTTAGTGGCGGGTGAGGTATGATAGTCATGGAGGAATAGTGATGGAACTTGAAGGCACGATTCATGATGGCGTGGCGGTCCCGGATGGCGAGTGTCCGCTGCCGGACGGGACCAAGGTCAGGATAACGTCCGAAAGTCAGATGCCTCAGCCGACGATTTGGGATAACCTGCGGAAAATCGCCAAGAAGTACGAACAACTTCCATGTGACCTACCTGCGGATTTCTCAGCAGAGCACGACCACTATATCCACGGCACACCCAAACGCCAGTGAACGCACTTTTTGCGGATGCCGTTTATCTCATGGCGCTGGTCAATCCTCGTGACGAGAACTATGCCCGCGCCGTCGCATTCGACGCCAAAGACCGAATTCTCGTCACTACGCGCTATGTGATTGTTGAACTGGCCGACGGGCTTTCGCACCCTTTGTACCGGCAGCGTGCGATCGATCTCATCGACGCGTTGGAAAAGAGTCGCAATATCCGAATCATCCCGAGCGACGAATCGCTTTTTCGTGAAGGCTACTCGTTGTACTGTGGGCGATTGGACAAAGGTTGGTCATTGACCGACTGCATGTCGTTCGTGGTAATGGAACGCGAAGGCATTACCGACGCCTTAACGGCGGATCATCATTTTGAGCAAGCTGGATTCGTTGCGATATTGAAGTAATCCCCGCCGCCCCGAAGAACTCGCCTTTCCGCCGAGCGCGGCCGCCGCGTGCAAGATAAAGCCCGTGGAATTTTTTTTGCTACCGCGCTGGACATCATCGATTTCGTAGTGTACAATTGTGCATGTCGGCTTCCGGGGCCGATGATTGATGCAGGCGGCGGGTTCGGATCCAGCCCGTCGCAGGCGTCAATTGCAGGGTTGATCCGTGAATCGAGTTGATTCTACAGTCGGAAGACCAATGCCGGAACCGGTTTTCCCTCTGTGCAGTCAACGACATTCCCGGATGAGTTGGTGTCTGTTGAAAGGCGATGCCGCGGGACAACACGATCCGGCGTATCTGTCGCTTAAACGAACTCACCACCTTCACCCTCGCCATCAGCGACAAATGAGCCGA
>JANNLP010000083.1:0-6879 GCA_031396905.1 Gemmataceae bacterium | reverse complement strand
CTTCACTCTGATCGGCACCCCCGCCAACGGCCTGTTCCGCCTCTTCGGCGACGAAAACGGCGACGGCACTGTCGCGGCCAATGACTTCATACAGTTCCGCCTGTCATTGGGTGGCAACAACCCCATCTTCGACTTCGACGGCGACAACGCGGTCGCGGCAAGCGACTTCATCCAATTCCGCCTGCGGTTTGGCGGGTCGATCTAAAGAGCGGATCATGGTGACGCATTCATAGCACACCGAGCTTTTGGCGGCAGTATCCTGGTCGATACTGCTGCCATTTTGTTGCATTGATTGGTATGCCAGTTGCCCTACATAGTTACAGCGGATCGGTGCGGGCCGCGCACCGTTGGAGCAAAGCGCGACCCGCGCTCTTTTTTGACCATAGTGGCGGCGGACATCACGCCATGTGGGGTTGACTACTGCTCACTCACTAGCACCGTTCCGTCGACCTCGATTGCCCGGCTGACTTGGCGTTGCATGAACGGTGCAATGTTGGGCCGATCGGGCATTTTGTTATTGCTTGATTCGCGCGGGTGAATTGGATGTAGCGCAAGACGGTACAATCAGAATCCCACTCAAAAGCAAAGTCTCGTCATCGGGAGGAAAAAAACTTGTGGCCCCTGTTCTTCAGGATCCTGCAACGCGTTCGCAGGCGGTAGGGTGATATTTATTCGATGTATCGGTGCCGTCAAGCTGACCGTTGTTCAGGATGCGAATTGTCAATTCAGTGCGGGTTGACGCGTGCCCTACAATCAAAATCTCGCAACCCAACCGTAGAGGTGTGTCACTTGGCAGATCCCACTGGAAGCGCAGGCCAGCCCATTTGGAGCCTCAAATGCAGCGTCTGCGGTGTTGAGCGGGATTGCCCTTTTTCGGACGTGTTCACATATGTCACCGACCGCACAAGTTGGCCGCTATGTTGCGATGAAATCATGTCCCTGCACGGCCAACGAAATGCCGTCCCAGTGCACTTAGCGCCAATCGCTGACACGCAGCGGTCACGTTAGCCGACCTCTTCAACTACTTTCGCGCCTTCGCCGCCGCATCCCGCAGCGACGTTCCCGACGGTACCACGCGGCAGTATGAAATTTGTTGGCGAGCGTCGATGCGTAAGCTCGACGTGGTTTTGGTTTTCATGGCGACGCAGACTCCGCGTCGGGCTTACACTCCGACGCTCGCCAGGCAACGCGAGTGCACCTCGGCACATGCATTTATCTAAACTGCTGTCAACAAATGCGCAGTCGTGTTAATACAACATCATCCCGCGCTGCGGTCGTGAGATCCGGCCGCGGCGCGATGGCTCAATCCACTTCCTGATTGATCAGGTCAATCATCTGCCTTAAGCGGCCGTGGGATCTTCGGTCGAAATGGAAGTGCAGGCGCGGGAGGTTTTCCAGGCCGGTGTCGTTGGCTTCGTCGGGGAAGGCGTTGGTGAGTTCGAAGGTGCCGTAGGGCACGATGTCCTTGAAATCCGCGCGGATGCGTTCGAGCAACTGCGGCGACGGCGGCTGGAGCATCCGCACGACCAACTTGCCTTTGACATAACGCATGGAGTGATACACGCGGTAGAAGTTGCGGATTTCCTGCACGGCTTCTTCGACGTTGTCGGTGACCTTGAACAGCGACATGTCCGCTGCGCAGATCATTCTGCGCTTCAACAAGTGCGTCGCGACGTAAGTCTGCCAGTCGCGCCAATAGGTATCGCCGGGGTCGTCCACACACACAATTGGAAACAGATGACTCTTCCCGGTTTGAATGAGAGTTAATGATTCAAACGCTTCGTCGTGAGTGCCGAAGCCGCCGGGGAACAGAGCCACGGCATCGGACTCTTTTACGAACAGCAGTTTACGGGTGAAGAAATACTTCAGATGCATCAGCTTCACATCGCCGGCGATCACCGCATTGGCGGATTGTTCGAACGGCAACAGGATGTTGATGCCGACGGAGTTTTCACGGCCAGCGCCGACGTGCCCGGCTTCCATGATGCCCTGGGCCGCCCCGGTGATGACGAGATAGCCCGCCTCGGCAGCCCGCCGGCCAAATGCTTCGGCCTGTTTGTAGGATGCATCGGTCACGGCTGTGCGCGCGGAACCGAATACGGTGACCTTGCGACGATGCTTTAGGCCGGCAAACACACGGAAGCAGTAACGCAATTCACGAAGTGCGGTCTTCAACAACTTGACGTCGCCGCGGCTGGCCCCGTCGGTGATGAGCATGTCGGCCGTGCGCTTGATGTCGGCGACCATCTCTTCGAGGGTTTGCGGCCTTCGACGCTGGTCTTTCACGCTATCGCTTGGCGGGGCGCTGCCATCACTATCGGCCAAGGGTCCGTCTCCTGACATTCCGAAATCAAATCGGGCGAACGCATAATACTAACTGAATATCGTAAGGATTTGACGCTTAAAAACAGCGCAACTGAGACTACGCTGCTTTGGTCGTCGGCAGGCCGAAGTTGTTGATGGATGCGCCGGCGAGTGTTGCGTTGGGTACTGTCACCAGCGAGCCTTCGTCGGTGCGCAAGCGTGTGGAACGGAAACCGACTTGCTCGATGGTGCCCACCGTCTTGTTATCCACCTGGACGCGGTCGCCGATCTTGAACGACCGTTCGCCGATGAGGAGCAACGTGCCGAAGAAACTTTTGAGTGCGTCCTGAGCCGCCAACGACGCCGCAAGGCCGGCAACGCCCAAACCGGTGAGGAAGCGCGTCAGCATTTCACCCTGGCCGACTTGGTAGACGACATAAGTCGCAACCACGACTAATGTCACGCCTTTTAGCGCTCGCATTGAAACGGGCACTATCAAATCACTCAGGCTTCGGTGTGGTCGCAACAGTTCGCTGTTCATGTAGATGCCCAGCACCAGATCGATGATGCCGAAGCCGCACCAGGCGAACAGGCCGGCCATCAGGAACTTCTTGAATGCCAGCGCTCCGTCCAGTGACGCGGCCGGCAGGTCCAGCACCGTGGTCATGCGGAAAATGAGCCAGGCGGCCATCAACCATGTCAGTGGTCGCAGTTTCTTGCCAACAAATTTGGTGGTCAACGCCGAGCCGCTTTGGCGCAATACGAATCCCACAAGGTGGTGGACCTGACGCAGGAAGACGCTGGCGGTACCACCGGCGAAGAGCAACGTCACACCGAGGCCGATCCATTGATAGATGTCGAGAGCGCCGAATGGCCGCTGCATCACGTCCGGCAGTCGTTTGCGCAGCCACACGCCCGGCGCGTCGAGGAACTTGGGGCCTTTGTCGAGTTCAACGGCATCGCGCAGCGTCGCATCCGCGGGCCGATTCAATACCTTGCGGAACATCGGCTCGATGTGTTTGACCGTTTCGGGTGTGAACAGCCAAGCGCCTTTGCGCGGCTCCGATGACTTGTGACCCAGCACAATCTGCCCGAGTTCGCCGCGATAGATGGCATAGCGCGGGCCGTCGGCGTCGTCGGGCACTTCCTGAATGTAGACGCGGCCCGTGCGGTCGAGAATGTACTTCAACTTGTAGGCCAGCACGGGGCCAAGATCGTTTTCCGCGCCGGGAAAGTAATCACCCAGGTCGAGGCAACGGGCGGCCATTTCCATGTCGTCCTGCGCGACGGATGCAAAGAACGTCACCGTGGTATCGCGGGCACTCTCGAATTGGCCGATGCGTTCGCGGTCGGACCGCTCCTTGCTTTTGAGCTTGTCGAACATTTCCTGCACATTGGCGACCGCATTCTCGCCGAACCGCCAGGCCCCATCCTGCTGCCGGACGAGTTCCACTTTGAAGCCTCGCGAGGCGCCCAGCGTTTGCGATGGAGCATCCCAATTGTCGGGCACGGCCGACAGGTCGAGGCTGGCCGCCCGCAGAACGGCTTCCAGTTTCTGTGCGATGGTGGTGCCGACGCTGCGGCGATCCTTATCCGGGATGGCGCCGAGGTCGAGGCATTCCAGCGCGTCGGCGATCTTCGCATCGCTCGATTCGGCAGCATCCATGGCACGAAAGAACGTACGCAGCAGCACACGAGGCGAACCCAACCGGTCGGGGACGCTATCAGGCTTGCGCGAGCCGGCGGCCAACGCTTCAGCGCTAATCGCGGGAACCACCAACCCGAGGCGTGCGAAATGAATATCGGCAATTGCGGGCAGTGCGGCACGGTACATTTGCGGCAACTGGGCTACCGTAGTGCGATCAAAGAGCCAGGCATCCTTGCCATCGGGCATGGCGACACGACGCAGAATGATCCGGCCGTCGCGGTCGGCGTGCCAGGTGAACGGCGCGGCGACCGGGTTTTCGGGAAACAACTGCGAATATGTGTAGCCGCGCCGCTGCAACACGAAGCCGAGCATTTGTGCCAATGCCGGGCCGCTTTCGCGGCGTTGCGCTGTGCTGAGTCCGCCCAGATCAAGCGCTTTAGCCGCCGCGGAGAAATCGCCGGTGAGTACATCGAGCATGAAGCGCTTGGTGGTCGTCCGGGCGTCGGTGTACCCTTCGCGGAGGCCGCTGCGTTCGGCAATCAAGCTTTTCTGTCGGGCCAGCACCGTGCGACGCATGGATGGAATGCGCTGCACGGTGTCGCGGTCAAACCGCCAGCAGCCATCGGTGTATTTGCGCATGACGATTTTCAGATCGTCGGCATCGTAAATCGTCGTGGTCTCGACCGTGGCCTTGTCGGGCACGCCGGCCAGCGGGATGTCCAGGCCGTTGAGCACGCTTTCCAATTGCACCGCAAGCAACACGGCGGATGCGGAGTCGGCCGGCATGGAATCGCCGAGGTCTAGCGTGGCAACCGCGTCCTGAATGATGGCCGGGAAGAAATCATAAACATCGACGGAATAATACAGCGTCTGCAACGTATCGCGCGGCGAGCGCAACTTGTCGCGCAGCGGTTGGTCCGGCCCGGTGAGCACTTTGGGCAGCGGTGCCAGAATCCACGCCTGATTGTCGGGCAACGGCGTGGTCGGGTCGGCGGCCATTGCCGACGCCATTAAGAACACCGCGGTGGTAATTGGAATCAGTGCCCGCAGCACACGGCTGAGAGCCAAAAGTAATGCAGCCACGTCCGGCGACCTCCATGCCACGATCGGCGCACTCCTCGCGCCGGGCCATCAAGGTAAAGCGTCGGGTGATTTCGTGCAATGGCAAGCCACATTCTCGAAGATCATGTTTTCGCGCGCGTGGTCTTCAGTCGCCATTGGCCGTCGGACCAGATCATGGCCAACCGGCCCTGCTGCCCGGCTTTGTCCGTGGCCAAGTCGATGCGGGCACCGGCCGGCCGATCCTTCGCCTCGTATGCGTCGAGACTCACAATCGGCTCCGCGGCAAAGGCGACATGAGCAGTGACAATCGGTTTTTCATAACGAATGCAATCGATCAGCGGACGAAACGCCTTGACAGGTAACGCAGTCATTGAGCCATCGCTCCCAAGCCACACGATGCGCTCAGACTGCGGCGCGAATGCCCGCTTCGCCAGGTCGCGGCGCAACGGTGGAACTAGTTTCATGCCGACGGGAATAAACAAGTTCGGCAACTTGAAATAAGGTCGATAGGCGGCGGCATCCAGCACCAGCACCGGCGGCCCGCCACGACCGCCGCGCGACAGCAGCACGACTTGCTTCGCACAGTTCAATTCGATTCTGGCGACTTCCAATCGCGCGACCAGCCGATCATCGGCTCGCGATAGCCACGACAGCAGTTTCTTTTCGTCGGACAACACCCACATTTCCGCGGTACCCGGCTCCCTGTCGGCGACTAAGCGTGGTTTCACTGCCACACGCAATATTTGCGTTTGGTCGATTAGGGTTGCGGTTTCGCCATCAACTTGAAATCGCTCGACACCTCGGCGAAGCGGCATCGACGGGACAATTTTCGCCACCTGCTGGGGCCGCATCCATGAGACCCACACGTCCGGCGACTGTTCGATGTAGACGCGCATTGAATCATCGGCGCGATACAGCGTCGCCGGGGGCGCATCGGCGATTCTTACCCAGGCAGTGCCGACGTTATCGATGTGCCATTCGGCATCGGTGCGGCCGAAGCGCCGCAACTCCGCCAGCAGGTGCGGCAACCGTTTTGCGTCCGCCAATTCAAATAGCGCTCGTTCGGCCATGCGGTTAACCATGCTCCAAAACACGGCGGACATCGCGATGCACGCGGCGGCGAATCAGGTATTCGTCTTCATCGAGCCAGCGACGAGCCGATGGCCCCAGCGTGAAATCCTCGCCGCTGAGCGTCAGCACGACGGCCTCGGCCACGTTGAGATGAAAACGCGAGTAGAAACTCGACGTGGTAAACGTGTTGGGCAGTCGAGCCAGTTTCTCCTCGGCGAATAAGTCGGCGATGCGGGAGCGGGCCTCGGCGGGCGGCAAATAACCGAATGCGGCAATCAAGTTGCACAGTATTTGCACGTACTGAGCCCGGAGTATTTGATTGCCGGGAGTTTGATCCGATGCAAACAATAAGTGCCGGGCCGCTTCCAGTGTCGGCATCGCACGACCCGGTGTATCAAAGTAAATCCAACCAGCCGCCACGTGCAATTGCGTCTGCACCAGGGCCGGCCAATTGCGCGGCGGCCGCAAGCTCAGCGCTTCAATCGTTTGACCGCGTAAGAGTGCGGTTTCCAGCCGTTCGAGGATTCCCATCGTCTCATCGCGCAGGCCCAGCTTGCGCAGGCTTCGCAGCGTCTGACCCATCGCAAAGCCCGAGCTTTCCAGCGCGATGGTTGCTGCGTCCGATTCGAAAAGGCGCACAAGGTGATCGACAAGCAGCGTCACCACATCCGAGCGATCAAAATGAGCGGCAAAGAACAGTGACCGCTCGATCAAACGCAAGCGCATTTCCAGCGCCGGGCCATCCGTGGTTGGATTGGCCGAGGCCAGCGTCTGCGCCGACCGATCCAACAACG
>JANNLP010000050.1:0-9199 GCA_031396905.1 Gemmataceae bacterium | reverse complement strand
GGCCGCATCGTCGAACTGGCGAAGCACCTCGTCGCCAACGGAAGTAAAGTATGACGACCACTCGACGCCCGGGAAATCACGACGTAACAAAGTCCATTCCTGGGCAACTTGCTCCGGCACCGTGTTATCGGCAATTTTTGCATTCGGCAACTGGACGCTATTCCGGAAGCGCACGATCACTCGGTGCATGGTCGGTTTTTCAACAGCCGCCCCATTCGGCGTTTTGTCATCACAGGTAGCCACAGCTGTCCCTCTCGAAATGCCCTAAGCTCACCATCATGGCATCGTCCTTACAAGTCTCAAGCCCACAGACTGAACCTTATTTGGCGACATGAACAATCCGGATGGTGCGGTGGTGTTCGAAGCCGAGGATCGAATGTTGCCATAACTGCCGTCAAATGCTCCTCCACGGATGGTACGAAACTTTGCGAGTTGTGTTGCCATGGGTTTTTTTGGATCAGGCTCCAATACCGTCCGAATGTCCTCCGGCTCCAATAAGACAACTTTGGCCTCAGTTCCGTCATCGACTTGCAAACCTTGACACCAAGTCGGCATGTTGCCGTGAGCATCGAAGATGCCAAATAGATTCGGGCGGAGCAGGCCCCCACTTTGACTTTTGCCACGGGAATTTCCATCGTGCCAGGCGTACTTATCGGTCATTGGGTCCGACTCGCCAAATGAATACGTCGTCTTGGACCCCGCGCGGATGGCCATGTCGTATTCGAAAACGGTCGGCATGCGATAGCCAACGTGATTTCGCGTGACAGGAACTATGTTCATTCCCGGTCCGAAAATGCCGCCTTTCGGCTCATAACATAGTTGATCGTTGCTGATACTCTCCCTTTGACTTAGACGGTTGCAGAATTCGGCAGCCTCGTACCAGCTAATTGTGTTGATCGGACACTCATCCGAGCTGCACAATTCTGTTGTGTGCTTATGTTCGCGCATCATTTGGTGAAACTGGCTCACCGTGACAGCAGTTGCTGAGATGGCAATCCGTCGACTGAGCAGGGCATTCTGAAGCGTCGCATTTTCTCCCGTCCAGAATTTGCCGCTGTCCACCGTCACCATGGTCATTCCCAGCGAGTTGACGTACCACCGCCGATTACCGGGTGGTTGCTGGCCGCTAGCCAAAAACGAAGCGTCTCGTGGCTGCAATTCCGAGTCGATCGGTTGCATCTGCTGGTCGAAGCCTAAATGTCGCCGCGCCAGCCATTCGGCCGCGCCGTGCACTCCAGCGTCGGGCTCGTCGCGATACAGTTTGAAAAGCATCGACTTGCACGCGGCCAGATCAGAAGCGGTCATTCGGTCAGTGCCGTATTCGCCCAGTGCGAGCAGCAGGCAATAACGGACCTCCGGAGTCAAAACTATTTTGGGATCGTTCAGCCGTGCGATAATCCTGGCTGCTGGAATGCGGCGGGGATTCATGCGGTGAATCAAGAATGTGCGGGCTGTCGGGTCCGGTGTGATTTGAAACAGCGTCTCGGCTTGCGTGTAGCAGCCCATTTGAAACAACGCGAGTCCGATGTTGGCTCGGCGACTTCCGAATTTTAGTCTGTCTTCGCGTGAACCCGTTAGCGGTAGTTGATCGCGCAACTCGTCTGACAGCGAGGCGATCGCCGCGTCATCGCCTGCGGCTAACAGTTCAAATAGTTGAGTGGCAATCGAGCGGTCCTCGTCGCTTCGATCATCCTGCGCCAGGATTTTTGCCAGCGGTTTGAACAGGCGTGCTTTCGCTGGTTCCAGTTGTTTCAACCAAATGTCCCGGACGGGCTTAGGTTGCGCCACCAGAGTTGACGCAACAAACTCGGATTCATTCGCCCAGTTATCATCAATTCTTACCAGATTGGCGAGGGCGCAAGCTGACTGGAATCGCGCTTGCGATTGTTTCGTATCGTCCTTTAACTCAGCCCAGAGTTTTTCGGCAATAGCGGCCTTATGGTTTTCCAGTACTTTGAGGATGGCTGGGAAATCCCCGGCTTCGCATTTCAGCAACCACGCAAGAACGTGATCGCGTTGGCCACTGTCAAACGGCAGCAATCCCATTCTGGCTCGTAGCCGTCGTGGTGTGTCGTTGTCGGCCTCGCGAAGCAGTGCAGCTTGCAGTAATGGCACGACTTGCTGGCCATATGGTGCCATCTCCTGGATTGTCTCCGCCGCCGACGCCGTGTCATTGTCCAGGAGCCGGTGGACCAATGACTTGGCGTGATGATCCCGGAACCATGCCCAACTCACAAGGCTGGCGAGCAGGATCGTGCAAAGAACCACCGCGCTTCGCCGCACGTGATGCCGGCCGGCCTTTTTCATCATCCGCTTTTGATTGTCACTCCACTTCAATTTGTCAGTCAACATTCCAATGTTCGCCCATTGCCAAAATGTCGGCAATTGCCGTTTATCACGGCGGCCACTCCAAACTTCGGCCTGCTCCGCCAGCAGCAACTCCGCCCGCCCCTTTCGCGTCTCGCGCTGTTTGCGGGTCAACCAATCCCGCAGTGCTGGTACCAGGTAGTCGTGAGTCAATTGGTAGTAATGTTCATTCGCCGACTTCGGGGTTCCAGACGACGAATCCGCCGTGACACCTTCCAAATCAGCGGGCGATACCAAACGCAATTCCCGATGTAAGATGCGCAACAGGTCATCGAAGTCTCGGGGTTTGCCGGCGTAACCGGAAGCTTCGAGCAATTCCCGGTGCGAACGCATGTTGCCTTTGATGTCTTTGCCGGGAGCCGGCAATAGGGCTTGGAGTACGGCGCGGGCGGCCGTGTCGTGCAATCGATGTTGAGGCGGAGCGCTCGCGGCGCTGAACGATTCTTCGAGAAACGTCACGCCGACGCCTTCCATGCCGCCGATTGCCTTCAGCGTGGCCGGAGTCCATTGCCGACCCTTAACCATTTCGGAGAACAGGGCCAGGCGGACGGGGATCAGCTTGCCGTTTTGACTCAAGCCTTCGACCGCTTGGTCGATGAAGCGTTGCTGGTCGGCAGATAGCTCGGCGGTGCCGGCTGGCAAGGCGTTGTGGGCACGGCCTAACATGGTCAGTACTTTTTTGGCGTGGCGAGTATCGAAAAGATCGACGCCGGCGGCATTGCTGTCGTCGGCGATATTAATCTCCAACTCGCGCATCAGCCGGGTGACGGCCATCCAGAAGTCATCGCGGACGAGCAGGAGACATTGCACCCGGCCACCGTCGCATTGTCGAAGCGTTCGGACGAGTTCAGTCGCTGCATCACCCTGATGGGCGTACAACCACTGTTCAAACTGATCAATGACGATGAGTATTTTCTTGCCCGGATCGAGGACGACGCCGCGGCGGATCATCGCGATCGACTCATCCAATGGTCGTTCGGGCAGCGCCGGGCACTGCCGTCGTATGCGCGCCAGGAGCCGCTCCTCCGTTAATTCCGGTGCGGCTTCGATGTATATCGGAATCACGGTGTCCGGTAGCCGCGGCAGCAACCCGGCTTTAACCAGTGACGATTTGCCGCAGCCCGACGGTCCATAGATTAGGCCAACGGCGAAAGTGTCGTCGGCTTCGGTGCGGATAATGCGCTCGCGCCACCGGCGAATCGAATCGGGCAGGCCGTCGCGGTCGCGCGGGCCGGGCAACAGCTCGGTAAAGAAGTCCGCATCGCCCGCTTCAAAGGAGCGCAAGCCCTTAGGTACGACGACTACATCGTGATGCGATGATGCCGGCGTCACTGGTGTAGAAATTGGCACGGCCACGGGTGCGGCTGGCATCCGCAGCGGCGTGGGCCAGTTGGAAGCTTTCTGCGAATCCAGAAATGCCTGCACATCCTCGGCCATATCCTTAGCAGTCGTGTAGCGCTGTGATGCCTGTTTGGACATGGCCTTGAGGCATATACGTTCAACTTCCTTGGGTATGGAATCATCAATCTGCCGGGGTGGCCGCGGCTCAGTGTCGATGATCTGGTCGAGCAGATCGACCAGCGACTGGGAGATGAACGGTCGTCGCCCAGTAAGCATTTCGTAAAAGACGGTGCCGAGGCTGAAGATGTCGGAACGGCCATCGACGCGATGACCTTCGGAGCGGGCCTGCTCAGGGCTCATGTAGGGCACGGTACCAGCGCCGGTGGCACCTTTGCCGAAGTCTTCCTCACGGAGGGCCAGGCCGAAGTCGGCGAGGTAAACGCGGCCGGACTGATCCAACAGGATGTTGGCGGGCTTGATGTCACGGTGGACCAATCCTTGAAGGTGGGCATAGTGCAGGGCGTCGGCGATCGCCGCGGTCAGCCGGCATGCTTCGCCGATGTGGACGCGCGAAGATTCAAGTTTCTTCTTGAGATCGCTGCCTTCGATGTACTTGGAAACAATGAGCAGGCGGCCATCGTCCATGCGGGCGATGTCGAAGACGGGGACGATATTGACGTGATCCAGTTGAGCCAATACCCGAGCTTCGAGCGAGAAGCCGTCATTTTTACCGGTGGTAGCGAACTTACGCTTTGGCACTTTGATCGCGACGGGTCGATGCAAGTCGTCATCGAACGCGGCATATACGTCGCCGAAGCCGCCGCCGCCAAGGTAGCTCGTGACGCGATATCGTCCCAACGTGGTCGGCAACTCTTTTGGTTCGCTAGTTCGTGATTTTGCTGGCCCCGTCGCTGGCTCGGAGCCGAAAAAATCGTTGAAATTGTCAGTGTTCACGGGCGAGGCTCCCGCTCACGTCTGAGGACAAATAATGCAAAATTCGCTGCGGGCGATTGCGATTGCGCCCGCCCTTGTCCATGTTAGCAAATCCAGTGGCCCGACGACGCTACGGTCAGTGCCAATCTGTTCGCCACGGCCCGATTCCATAGGATTACTGGCCACGTATTGTCGGGAGTTTTCACGATGGGTATTCGACGCACGCGCAAAGATTTGATTCTCGCCGACCAGCGGCAATCGCGCAAAGACAACGGCATGCGCAAGGAAAAAGAGCGCAATCGCCGTAGCATTCGGCTGTTGGGGATGATCAAGGGCACCAAGCCGCCGTACACGCCGACCGTTCTGAGTTGGCTGAGCGACGCCATTGGCAAGCCGAGCAAGCAGATTACGCAGGCCGACATTGATAAGCTCGTCAGCGGTAAAAAGTAGCGACGGCGTACTATGCTCACCGGTGCCCTGGTTCGGGTGCGGTTTAGTAAAGATCTGATTGTTCCGCGTTACATCAACGACAATGACAATTATACTCTCGCCGACGCGGAAGCCCTGTTGGCACTTTTTCAGCGCAATCTCAATAACACACGCGGCGAGTTGGAACAGGATCTCATCGACACATTCGGCGATGAGCCGGGGCAATTCGTTCGCCGTGGATTGATCAAACTACTTGATGATCGCAGTGATTGGGCCGTGGAATCGCCGCGGCCACCGGAAGAAATCCGCGAGGCAGTATTCGCGGCGGCATTTGCCGCGCGCACGCAACCCGGATTCAGCCGTGATGCCGTATTGCGAGACGTTGCCACGGCGCTGCAACTCTCTGTCGACCAAGTGAACGACGGCTTATTTGCAGATTTAAAGACGGAACAGCGGCTGAAGGAAATCGCAGCGGTTACGCCAGTGCGATTGGTGCAGCGGTACAACGTGGCTCTCGCGCAATCGGTCCTGTTGAAGGCCGACCGCGTGGTGGTCGAAGTGCGCCGGGAATCGCCGGCACAATTGCGCCGGCTGATGCGGTTGGTGAAGTTCCATCGATTGATCTGTGAAATTGAACGGCCAAAGCCGGACGTTGTGCGTATGACTCTGGACGGACCGCTGAGCATGTTCACCGCCACTCAGAAATACGGGCTGCAGCTCGCGACGTTCCTACCGGCGGTGCTGTCGTGCCAGGACTTCACGGTGGAGGCGGCTCTCCGCTGGGGGCCGGCGAAGGAACGCAAACGGATGTTCATCGCACCAGCAGATGGCCTGGTGAGTCACTTGCCGGAGACTGGTACATACGTGCCGCCGGAAGTCGGCATGTTTGCCACGCAGTTTCGCAAGAAGATCGTTGATTGGACGCTGCACGACGAGACGGAAGTGCATCCGCTGGGGCCATGGTTTTGGGTGCCGGACTTTCGCCTGGAGCATCGTGCGACCGGTAAATCGGTTGGCTTGGAGATCCTGGGCTTCTGGCGCAAGAGCGCGGCGGAGCTTCAACTGGAACGTCTGCGCGAGCACGCAACAACGCCGTACTTATTGGCAGTCTCGACGTCGCTGAAGATTGATGAGGCCGTGTTGGCGGAGATGCCGAATGTGATTCAGTTCAAACAAATGCCGCTGCCTGAACTAGTTATCAAAGCAGCGGCCAGAGTGTTGGGAATCGAATGAGACTCCCGCCTACTTGCCTTCTTTGTACATCACGTGCTTGCGCACCTTGGGATCGTATTTGCGTAACGACATGCGGTCCTTCGTGTTGTTGCGGTTCTTTTGCACGAAGTAACAGTGAGCGCTTTCGCTGCTGACCATCTTCACGTAACTGCGGGCGTCTTTGCTTTTGCTGGCCATGTGGCCTCCTCGGCACGGACTATCTCGGATCGATATTGTAACAATTGGCGGCGATTTGGAAACTCCCCTTGGGCGCGGGGGGCGGTTTTGGCTACGATGCCATTGACGTATCCGAGGACTGGGCATGACTTTGCGGAAACGGCGATGGATGCCGACAGCCGGTATTGTGGTCATTTTGGCGGTTGCCGGCGCGTTTGCCCGGACGGAGGATGACCGCGATGAGGCCGAGACCTTCACGCGGGTATTGTTGCAATTCATCAACCAAGTTCAGAACAGTTACGTCCGCGAAATACCGAAGGAAGAACTGCTTTTCGCCGCCATGTCCGGGCTGTACGAGGCCGTGAACCAGCCGGTTCCGGAAGGCTTGCGTGCTGAGTTGGCGCAGACGACGGACTCCGAATTGTTCGCGTTGATTCGGAGGCGGCGCATGGACTTGGGCCGTGCCGAGGCGTTATCCGGTCGAAACGCGTTCGTAGCAGTTGCTGGCTCGCTGCAGAAAGTGCTGGACCCTCACAGCGGCTTGGTCAGCGGCCGAGAGATTGGAGGAATCTCCGGACTGCCCCAATTCAATGCGGGCGTCGCTTTCGCACAAATGCCGATTCCGGAAGACGAAGTGCCACAGCAGATGATTGGTCAAGCTGTGCCGCGGCGGCGCGGCTTACGTGCCGACGCAGCGCCGCGCCTGCCCGACCAACTGCTGGTTAAAACGGTCGTTCCCGGCAGCCCGGCCGCACACTCTGGATTGCGACCGGGCGACCGGGTGATTAGCATCGACACGACCCCGTGCGGCCAACTCGGCCCGGCGCAATATCGCGAAGTGTTCTTCGGCCAACAAGGCGATCCCAGAATCGATCGTCACTTCGTCGATGTGTTGCGGGCGGGTCAACCGCGGATCACTGGTATGCCCATCGCCTGTGAACGATATTGGCCTGAAAGCGTTTTCGGTGCTCGACGAAAGGCCGACGGAACCTGGGATTGGCTGCTCGACGCCGACGCCAATATCGCTTACGTGCGCATTCTCGGCATCGACGAAACTGCGGCGAACGCTTTTCTTGGCGCGTTCGACTCCATAAGGGTGCGCGGCGTACGGGGCATTATTCTCGATTTGCGCTGGTGTAGTGGAGGCTTCATTGATTCGGTAGCGACTATTGGCCAGGTGTTAATTCCATTTGCGCCGCCGATCACCAAGATCCACTATCGGCGTGATCCTCCGCGACCCCAGGAGGCCATTGCGGAACGCGGACCGTTGATGACGCCCACGCTGGCGGTTCTGGTGGGCTCCGAAACGACTGGTGCGGGGGAGATCATTGCCGCGTCGTTGCAGGACTATGGCCGGGCGATAATCGTCGGCGATCGGACGTTCGGCAAAGGCAGCGTACAGCAGGATATGCAATCGAATCCGCTTGTCGGCATGCGGTTCAAGATTACGACGGGAATGTTGCAACGCCCAAACCTGAAAGAGCTGCAGCGTTACCCGCATTCGCAACCCAACGATGATTGGGGCGTGCGCCCCGATCCCGGCCGGTGGGTGCCGGTTTCGCGCGAGTTGAATCAACAACTCAAGGAATGGTGGCTGTTGCACGCCCTGCGGCCGGTTAACGACCGCTCCGAACTACCGGTGGATGATGTCGATGCCGACCCTCAACTCAGTGCCGCAATTCGGATGTTGAAAGGTATGATCAGGTAGATATGTCGGCAAATCGCATCAATGAGCCATTGGAATTGGTGCCGCAGTTCGCCACGGCCGTCTGGGGCGGTCGGCGGTTTGCGCGCCTACCCGGCGCGCCCGTGGATGCCCCGGTCGCGGAAGTCTGGCTGGCCAGTGACCTGCCTCATCGGCCGACACCGGTCGCATACGGGCCGCACCAGGGGAAACTGATCCGTGAAGCGCTAGGCGGGGATCAGTTTCCGTTGCTGCTGAAGCTCATTGACGCGCGGACATCGCTTTCCGTGCAGGTGCATCCGGATGATGCGCGGGCACAAAAACGTGGCTATGCCCGCGGGAAAACCGAGGCATGGGCGGTAATCGCCGCTGAACCGGGCAGCCGCATTTACGCGGGGTTGAAAGCGGGTACCGACGCAGTGGCGCTGTCAGCCGCCATTGCCGAAAATCGGATTGAAGAAGTGCTGCACAGCTTCGAGCCACAGGTTGGCGACTTGGTGTACCTGCCGGCCGGTACGGTTCACGCCCTCGGCGGTGGCATAACCATTTTTGAAGTGCAACAAAGTTGCGACATGACCTACCGCTTCTGGGATTGGGGTCGGCCACGCGAAATCCACATTGCCGAAGCGCTCGAATGCACTAATTACGGCGGCCCAGTGCGACCGCTTCGCGGCGAACCGGTGGTTTCGCCGTACTTTGAGCTACACGTTCATCGTGGCCCGGTGACCTTTGGCGGCGATGGCCGGATGCGCGTGCTGGTCGCCCACGATGGAGCGGTTCGTGGATGCGTCGATGTGCCCGCTGAAACTGCAGTTATTGTCCCGGCCATGAATGGGGAGTGTCGGCTGATGCCCGATCCGGGTGCGTGGCTGTTTGAATGCATCATACCTTGACATCATGATTATCGACTTGAACTGCGATTTGGGTGAAGGAGCCGGCCATGATGCCGAGTTGCTGGCGTTGGTGACGACAGCCAACGTTTGCTGCGGCGTCCACGCGGGCGATCCGGCGACGTCGCTTGAGACATTGCGACTGGCGAAAGACCGAGGTGTCCGC
>JANNLP010000666.1:0-7223 GCA_031396905.1 Gemmataceae bacterium | reverse complement strand
AGCACAGGGCAACTGATTGTCATGCAGACCATTTCCGCGAACACTCCAGGGAGTCAAGACATGCGTTGGCCAACCATCATCAGCCGCAAACCGTCGACGAGTCCGTCGAAGTCGAACAAACTCGCAAAGTTCCGGCCACGACTGTTCCGGCTCGAAGACCGGACCACGCCATCGACAATTCGTTGGGCGAATAAAGGGACGCCGACCAACGACAGCGATGGTTTCCAGGACGTCTTCGGCGCCAACGCCGCCGCCGCCCGGAACGTGGTCGCCCAGGCCTTGCTCGACTGGCAAAACGTGATCGTCAGCTTCAACTACGACACGCCGAACAGCTTGAACGACACGTTCCAAATGACCGTCAACATGGCGAAGACGGGCACCGGCCTCGGGGCCAACGCCAGTCCTGATTTTCACCTCTTGGGCAAGCCTACCTCCGGCAATGCGACTATCTACCGAGGTAACGACACCGGCAAAGATGGCAAAGGCGACGGCGCCGGCTGGTTCCTCGACCCGACGCCGAATGACCATGCCGAGTTCCTCGGCCCGATCACCAATGCGTTTTCCGGCACGGCGCCGCTACTGGATGCCGCCGGGAATCCCAATCCGATAGCCTCGCAAAGCGACCTATACACAGTAATGGTTCACGAGTTGGGCCATGCCCTCGGCTTCGACGGCGGCTCCCATCTCCGACTGCGGACCAGCGGCAGAATGACCCCCGTGGCCGATCTCAGCGGCGCTGCCGTCTTCGACACGGACCCCAGCTCGATTCATCAAAAACTTAGCCCCAATTTCGTCGTGCAAACGTTCAATCCGGGTTTCCTCTGGCGATTCGACGGTCCGTTGGTCAGGCATTTGATGACGAGTTACAATTCGGCCCCTTCCATCACAGCGGTCACTCCGGGCGGCGTTGTCTCGCTGGTGCAAGGCAGTGACGGCGGCTTCGGCCTACATTCAGCGCCGCCTAGTCAGTCGGCGACCGTCAGCGGTATCACCTACACAGGGGCCAGTGATTTGATGAATCCAAAAGGCTTCTTCGGTCAACGTCAACTGATCCCGGATACGATGGCGCTGATTCTTCAGGACGCCTATGGCTACACGATCAATCGGCCGCAATCGATCGCCACGTTCCTGGCCGTTCGCAACGTGACCACCGGTGAATTGCGGATTCGCGGCATGGACAACAGCAATGATGCCATTTCGGTGAAGGTCCATGGGTTTGCCATTCGGGTGAGCGTCGATCTCGGCAGCGACGTTCCCGGAACCGGCAGCTTACCCGGGTCCGGCAATCTCCCACCGTTTTTCACGGACATCCATGGGACAGTTAAGTCGATCACGGTTGATGCCGGCAGTGGGAATGACACAGTCAGTATTTGGACCGGCGCCGGTCCGATGGAAGTGAAGGGTGGAGATGGCAGTGACGTCATCAACATCGAAAACCTGGCCAGCAATACGCCCCTGACGATCAACGGCGGGTCCGACCACGATGTGATCTCGTTCAGCCCAGTCCTGGGGTATCTGAACAACATCAAAGGTTCGGTTTCGATCAAACAGGGCCAAATTCTCGACACGGACGAGATTTGGCTCAATGACGCGAACGCCACAAGCAATGGCCGAACCTATCAACTAACACAAAACAAAGTGGTCACACCCGGCGGTCTGGCCACAATCAACTTTGAAATCCTCGGAACATTGAGAATCACCGCCGGTTCAGCCTCAAACAACATCGCGCACATTCGCGGCAGCACTCCGGGCATGTTCACGATCATCGAAAGCGCCGGCATCGTCAATGTCGGCGGGCCATCGACTAATCCGCTCATCGGCGGCACGTTGACTGATCCCATTCTTGGCTCGTTGCGCATTCGCAACCTCAAGGGCCAAACAACCGCGCTGACCATCGACGACACCGGGAACAACGGCACGAAACGAAATGTCGTCCTCACCGCAAACAGCATCGCCGGATTCACCCAAATGCCGATCCTATTCGGCAGCGCGCGGCTTTCGTCGCTCACCATCAAGTCGGGGTCGTTCGGCAACGTGTTCGTCGTGCAAGACACCGGCTTTCCTTCCAGCATGGGTTCGATAACTCTCAACACCGGCCTCGGCGCCGACGACGTTCGAATCGAACGAATCAACACCGCACTCACTTTGGAAGGTCAAGGCGGCGCGGATACCGTCCACGTCGGTGCAGATGGCAGCGTCCGCGGCATCAACGCTTCGCTCAACATAAAAAACGCGAATAACTGGTCGGCGGTAACATTGGACGACTCGGCCGACTCGTTTAGCCGCGATGTTACACTGAGTCGCGTCAGTAATTTTGCACAAGTCACGGGACTTTCTCCCGGAATCATCCGTATCCGCCAGCAGGACCTGCGTTCGCTGGCGATTTTGGGCGGTACTGACACGAACACTTTCACCATTGTTGACACACCGCAAAGTACGCTCCCAGGCGGAATGGAAACTGTGATACGCACAGGGGCCAACGACGATATCGTCTATCTCAGCCGAACCACGGGCCGCCTGGCAATCGAGGGCCAGGGGGGGGATAATCGGATCAATCTTGGCCAGTTTCCCGCGGGCTTAAACAATTTGAACGGCGCTGTCGCGGTTCGCGGACTCGGCGGCCAGACCACGTTGACCGTCAACGATTCCTATTCCAACAAATCGCGCACTTACGTACTGGGTGATGGTGTACTTCAACGGACGGACAAGCCAGCCATCACTTATCAAGACCTTTATCGGCTCGAATTCACGGCAGGCCAGAAGATTGACCAGATTAACATTCTCGACAATTCGCCTTCCACATTTACGTCGGTGAACACGGGTGGCGGAAGCGATGTGATCAAGGTCGCTCGCACCCAAGGTCAACTTAACATTTCAGCCGGCGAACAGTCTTTTATCGAAATCGGCAACAGCACGAGCTCCCTCGACAATATCCAAGGGTCAATCGTGGTCCTTCCGGCGCTGAACAACCTGATGACGTTGCGCCTCAACGACACCGCGGCCACGACACACACTCAAATCTCGGTCTCCGGCAATAACTTCTTGCAACTCTATGAGCGCACCGGCGCTGCCGATATTGCCTCGGTCTTTGGAGCAACGCAGTACTTCGAATACCTGGGCGGCAGCGGCGGCACCACCGCGTTTGTGGCGAGCACCGGGAGCATGACGATTTCGACGTTAGTCGGGCATGCGGGTGCTTTGGACACGTTCGCCGTCGGCTTCGCCGCGGATGTGAACAATATCCTCGGCCCCGTCCTATTCGTGGGTCAGGCCGCCGACTACGACTTCGCCTACTACTACGAGTACCTTAATCCGAATCCGCAGACGTACACCGTCAGCATCAACCCGTTCTTTGGCACGACGCTCATCCAACGACCCGGTGTCGCCTTCGTACAGTTCGGCGGACTATCGCAAGTCATACTTTACACGCCGGCCGTCGGCGGCAGCACGACAAATATCCAAGGCCTCACGGCGCCGACTCTCCTCAACTTGGCCATCGGCAATGACGATACCGTTACAATCGGCAGCAATGCCCCCAGTCTCGGCGGCAACTTGGACGCTATTCAGGGTCCAATCCTGATGGGCGCATATGCAGGGGCATCCGCCGATGTCATCATTGACGATTCGGGAAACACAACCACGGCGCGCAATGCCAGCCTAGTGTCGTATGACTTTCTCGGCGTCACCTACGGCACTATTCAAGGGTTCGGTCCAAGCTCCATCGGCTTTCGGGACGACGAGAATCTGTCGATCGACCTTCGCGGCGGCACTCTCGACGACCGATTCCTGATGAGCGGCGACCCGTTTGCAACCGCAGTCTCGGTTGACGCCGGCGCCGGCAACGACGTCATGGTCGGCTCTGGCGGCAACACACTGCGCGGCGGCACTGGTCGTGATTTGCTGATTGCCGGACAGACTGCCAGTTCACTGTATGGCGGCGGTGACGACGACATACTCATTGCCGGCACGACCGCTCACGACACGAACTTGTCGAATCTCAACGCCATTATGACCGAGTGGACATCGGGTGCGGCATACTCATCCCGAGCCGCGACTCTGCGAGCAGGTTGGCTGAATGCCGACAGCGTCTCGTCGAATGATGACTTCAATATCCTGCGCGGCGAAAGTGGGTTCGACCTATTCTTCGCCGACATCGACGGCATCGATCTGCCCAACAGCCTCGACTGGGAAATGGGAGAGATCGTGTACGACATCTGACGCAGTTGAACGCGGCCGAATCGTCCAGTTTGATCGAGTCCGCAAAAGTCTCAATGGATTGGCACAAATCGACGGGTGAGGCGTTAGCTGCCAAGCAACGTCCTCACCGGCCTGAATTCCGAAGGCGCCGATGAGAGGTTACCAAGCCATGTATCCGAAACTCCACATTGCCCGTCGATTTACGCCGCGGCTCGTCGGCTTCGAACCACGGCTGGCGCCATCCTCGGTTCCGCACAACCTATTGGTGGCCAATTTCTATCAATCGTGGAGTACGCCCTCGCTCATCACCGTGAATGACGATTGGTCGGGCACGCCAAGCGTCACCGGATATTTGGGTGACGATACGTTCGGCGAAGGTGTCGATCCTCAAACCATCGTGGCACCCAATGCAACCATCGATGTCGTAGCCAACCAAGGAAGCAACACGGTACTGACTGTCGGCGGCGCCGCGGAATTCGACGGCCTGACCAATCGGGTCGTGGCGCTACAAGCGGATGCGACCGCCGATGCGCCGCATCTGGTTGTGAGCGTCAACACCACCGGCCGGGCCAACGTCTCGATTTCCTACACCCTTCGAGACGTCGATGGGACGGCGGACGATGCCGTTCAACCAGTGGCCTTGCAATATCGCATTGGCAATTCCGGGAGTTTCATCAACGTGCCGGCGGGCTACGTCGCTGATGCGACCACGGGTCCGAGTGCGGCTTTCAAGGAATCGCAGGTCAGCGTTACGTTGCCAGGCGCTGTGGCTAATCAGCCGGAAGTCCAATTTCGCATTATCACCTCCAACGCCGTTGGTAACGACGAATGGGTGGGAGTTGACGACATTCAGGTTGCCAGCAGAGAGTTCGACATCAACACGTACACTACGTCCAATCAGTTTAATCCATCGGTGGCGATGGACGCCGACGGCGACACCCTTGTCGTTTGGGAAAGCTTTGGCCAAGCCGGCCCCGGATTCGGGACGGACATTTATGGCCAGCGCTTCAACGCGGCAGGGTCGAAGGTCGGCGGCGAATTTCTGGTCAACACCTCCACGTCCAACACACAACAAACGGTGTCCGTGGCGATGGATGCGGACGGCGATGCCATTGTCGTCTGGAACAGTTACCAGCAGGACGGAAGTCTTGATGGAATTGTTGGCCAGCGCTTCAACGCCGCCGGGGCCAAGGTCGGCGGAGAAATTCAAGTCAATACATATACGACCGGCCGTCAGCAGTTTCCGGCGGTGGCAGTCGATGCTGACGGCGACACTGTCGTCGTATGGCAAAGCAACCTCCAAGACGGCAGCAGCTACGGCGTCTATGGCCAGCGCTTTGACGCAGCGGGGATGAAGGTCGGCGGCGAGTTTCAAGTCAACACGACAACGAACAATGCCCAACGATTTCCATCGGTGGCCATGGATGCCGACGGCGACATCTTCGTGGCCTGGGAAAGCCTCCAAACCAGCGACCTCAATGTCTACGGTCAGCGATTCGACGCCGCGGGAATGAAGGTCGGCGGAGAGTTTCTGATCAACACGTTCACGGGCAGCCATGAATATGGTCCGTCGGTATCCATGGATGCTGTTGGCAACGCTTTCGTGGCCTGGGTAGACGTACTTCAAGATGCCAGCACGAATGGCATCTACGCTCAACGATTCGATGCGGCGGGGATGAAAGTTGGCGCGGAGTTTCGGGTCAACACCAACTCGGAGGGTCACCAGATTTTTCCGTCGGTGGCCATAGACGCCGACGGCGACGCCTTCGTCACCTGGCAGGGCGAACTCGGCCAGTCCGGCATTTACGGTCAGCGCTTTAGCCCGTCGGGGACAAAGGTCGGTACGGAGTTTCGGATCAGCACCTTCGCAGTGATCAACAATCGTTACAAGTCGGTGGCGTTGGACACCGACGGCGACGCTTTCACCGTCTGGTCGAGCTTCAGCGTCGAGGGCATCGGGTTGGGTTCTGAAATCTACGGCCAGCGGTTCCAGTCCGCCAATGTGCCCCAACCCGCAATGGTCTCGAACATTCAAGTCAACGGTGGCGCTACCCAGCGCTCGATGGTGACATCGCTCAAGATTGCTTTCAACTCGAATGTCAGCTTTTCCGGCAGCCCGGCGGCGGCGTTTACGCTGGTGAACCAAAAGACCAGCAATGCGACCACGCTGTCCGCCGTCGTGGACGGAACGGGCACGGCGGTCACGTTGAGCTTCACCGGCGGTTCAATCGACTTGGGGGGTTCGCTCGCCGATGGGCGATACACGCTGACGATCCTCGCCAACCAGTTCACCGGCATGGGTTTCGACGGGAATGGCGACAGCACGGCCGGCGATGACTATGTCCTGATCGGCACACCGGCCAATGGCCTGTTCCGACTCTTTGGGGACAACGACGGAGACGGCGGCGTGTCGGCCAGTGACTTCATCCAGTTCCGCCTGGCACTGGGCGGCAGCAGCGTCTCATTCGACTTCGACAACGACGGTTCCGTCGCCGCCAGCGACTTTATCCAGTTCCGCCTGCGGTTTGGCGGATCGATCTGAACCGCAGTTGAAGGATCCGTTGCGGCCGCTTGCATGCTCACGACAAGCCGTGAGCATGCCAATCTTGACCATCGATCTCAGTTGTCAAAGAACACTCTCCTGGCGACAATCCGCCAGCGCCGGCGCCCGACCACAAACAACTAACCACTAACAACTCCCTCGCCCCCCATAGCCGCCCGCGCGCACTCCCACGCGCTGGAAAGGCGATGCCTGCGGGCACTTGGGGATAATGGTCACGCTCGCCGCGACCGCGGCGGCCAACCTTGTTGCCACACTCGAGGTGGGCGCGTGTGGCGTAGTCCTTATTGAGCCGACTCGGCTGAATCGGCTCATTTGTCGCTGTTGGCGAGGGGGTAGGTGGTGAGGTTGTTTACGCGACAGTGACGCCGGATCGTGTTGTCCCGCGGCATCGCCTTTCAACAGACACCAACTCATCCATGAATCTCATTCACTCCACATTGGAAAAACACTTCCGGCGTGGGTC
>JANNLP010000794.1:0-9856 GCA_031396905.1 Gemmataceae bacterium | reverse complement strand
ACCACAATAAAAAGTATGGCCAGCGATGTGACGCCAGAGGCGAATGGTCCCAACTCCGTCCGCGCGATCTCGGCTAGTGATTTGCCGCCGCGCCGGACCGACGCTCCAAGTACGAGCATGTCTTGCACGGCCCCGGCCAGGCATACGCCAATGACCAACCACAGCAATCCCGGCAAATAGCCATATTGCAGCGCAAGCACTGGGCCAATGAGCGGTCCCGCACCGGAAATTGCCGCGAAGTGGTGACCAAACAACACCCACTTATTGGTCGGGTGATAATTCTGGCCGTCGTGAAGCGTATGGGCCGGCGTGATGCGGGCATCGTCCAGAACTAACACTTTGGCCGCAAGAAACGCCGAGTAATAGCGGTAGGCAATCGCCAGGATGCAAAGAACGCCCAAAATCAACGGCATGGCCTGCATGTCATCAGGTTAGCGACGTTTTGCAGAAGCGTCCGGCCAGCAAACCGTACAATTGCGTCGGACGAGCAAACGATCCGAGGACGTTTTTTCCAGAAACCACTTTTGAGTACTGCCATCATGCGATCGCACCACGGCACCGCGACGTCGAACTCAATTATTTTTACCAGCCCGGCCGGACCAATTCTCGCTGAGGCCAGCGATACGGGAATCTGCGGCCTGAGCTTTGTCGATACGGTCTCCAGCGTGGTAAACGGGATAAAAGCGTCGCCGCATTTGGCATTGTTGCAGCGCGAATTGGATCAGTACTTCAACGCTAAGTTGACCAGGTTTACCGTGCCGCTCGATCTTCACGGCACGACTTTTCAACTGCGCGTATGGCGGAATCTTCTCAAGATTCCCTATGGTCAAACCGTGTCCTATCAACGACTTGCGGTCATGATCAATAACCCGAATGCGCCGCGAGCCGTGGGCCAGGCCAATGGTCGAAACCCGGTATCGATCATTGTGCCTTGCCATCGTGTGATTGCCGCCGACGGCAGCCTTGGCGGCTACGGCGGCGGGTTGAACCGCAAGCGTCGTCTCTTGGAAATCGAGGGAGTGGAAATCGCGTAGGACCACGCCGAAAGACGCAAAGTGACTTTATGTACATCATTCGATTGCGAAGAATTCGAAAAAAATCTTCTCTACCTTCCCAAATAGACTGGAAATGTCCGTTGCAACCCGTTAGAGTGATACACAACGACCGAGCGGTAACTTGCGATATGCCGGCTTTTGCCGCTGCTTCGCGTGGACCGCTTAAGCGGTAAGCGACTCGCTGACCCCACGATCGCTACGACGCCTCTCTCGAATGGGTGGGCCATTCGAGCGGACTGCTATAGGCTAAGGATACGCGAAGCACACAGGCGGACCGCGGACCGCTGCGTGTGCGAACGACACCCGCGGAACTTCGAGGAGTACTCATCAATGCGTGTCAAAATTTTTGCACTGGCGTGCGTGGCTGCGTTAGCCGCTGTAACGCCGGCGCGGGCTGACGTGATACTTGGCTATCGCATCGGCTTACCTCCGTCTGGCAATGACCAGACCAACCCGCTTTGGATCGATAACGAGTTCGATCCGATTAACGGTACCAATCAGCCGGTCGCTTTGGGCACGCCGATTCCCGGTGGTGTTCTCACGGTGACTGAAGGTCAGACCATCTTTCTTCAAGTTACCATCGCGACGAACGCTACTGCGTTGTCCAGCCCCACGCCGTCTTTTGCCCAGTCGGCTTGGACAAACACCAATCGTTTGATTACGGTTGCGTTTGGTTTGAACTACCCGCTGGGAATTCTGAACAATCCGTTCCAACCCCCCATTCCTCCGACGGATCCCGATCAGAATAATCACAATGCGCGAATCATTGTTCCCTTTGCCACGGGCAACCCAAATACCTTTACCGGTTACAACTTGGGTTCGACGGCGATTTCTGGTGCGACCACTGGCACGGGCATCGGCGCGACGGCCGGGCAGATAACATCAGGGCCTGGTCCCGAACGAGTCATTGCCGTTTTCCGAATGGTCGCGGGGGTTGCGGGCTCCGGCCAAATTACGCTTTTCGACTTGAACACGTCTCCCACCGCAGGCGGCTTCGGACTGCAAGTGGCTGCCAATAACCTGGATGAATATGTGTTCCATCCCAGTCACGGCACCTACTCGCTGCCAGTGACTGTGGTTCCGGTTCCGGAACCGTCGAGCATGGCATTAGCCGGCTTGGCCCTCGCGGGCATCGGCTGGCGCAAGCTCCGTCGCAAGACGACGAAGGTTGCTGTGGCCGCCTGATTACGAATTGAACAACACGAAGCCGGCACACCGCGGTGTGCCGGCTTTTTTCATGCGCCGCGAGTCTCGGCAATTTCCCGTCGCCGAATCTGCTATAATCCCCTTTGCTCATTGGGCGGTGAGTCCTGTATGATGGACCTTACGTCCGGGGCCGACCACGTCCGCTATTTCGGAGCATTCCCATGGCCGCACAAGTCTTGTTCAAAATCGCGTGTCCAAGTTGCGAGGCCCAAGTGCCGGTCCGCGACGAAACACTGATCGGCAAGAAGGTCGAGTGCCCCAAATGCAAGTACCGCTTTGTGGTCGAAGAACCCGATGACACAGGCGATGACGGCATAGCCGCTCCGGCGAAAAAGAAACCAGCCAAAAAGAAATCGAACAACACTCTGCTGATCGGCGGCGGCGTCGGTGCCCTGGCTGTCATCGTGCTCGGTGTCGTTGGCTTCATGCTGATGACCGGTGGCGACGACGCAGCCAAGAAACCGGTCACACCAGGTACTCTGGCAAGCAAGCCAGTAGTGACGTCGGACGCCAATGCTCCCGAAGCAACCGGCGAAGCGGCCAAGACGCCGGAGAAAGCCACTGACGTCGCCAAAGCATCGGAGTCGGCCCCGACGCCAGTCCAGCAAGAGCAACCATTGCCCGCGGCCGGCACGTCGGGCGACATCACCAATATGTTGCCGAATGAAACGATGACGGTTGCCGTCATCAACATGGACAAGCTCCGTTTCTGCACCCTGGGCGAGCAACTGTTCGAATCCAAAATCGGCTTCCGGCCCGGCGCGTTCAAGGACAAGATGGGCATCGCCATTGAAGACATGCTCAAGTTCGTGCGCGGCGAAAACCCGGAACAGAAATGGTCGTTCAACGTCATCCGTACCGTGAAGTCCGTGAACATCAAAGATCTCGAACGGGTCATGCAGCTCAAGAAAGGGGCGAAGTCACCGATCAAGGGCCGGGCTTATTACGAGATTCCGCAAAACGATCTGCTCGACAACTTGAGCACAGCCCTGAAGTCCGATTTGGAACTTAAGAAGGACAAGGACAAGAAGGAAGAGCCGGCCGGTCCGCTCGGCCTGGTGATGCTCGATGAAACCACGGTGGTCATCGCCACTATCGATCCGCTGGAGGAGTTCCTCAACCAGAACGCCAAGCCGCTGCAAAAGACCAAAGCGGGCAAGCGTGGCGATGAACCCGATGCCGGCGTTTCGCCACCCGTCGGCGAATCGCCCGCCAAGCCGCGAGGCGGTCGCGATATGAATCTAAACTACTCAATGAACATGATGCAGCCGCCAGGCTCTGACGATGCGGCCAGCTCGGACAACGCCACGTTTCTCACGATCGATCCCGAGTTGAAAGCCATGTTGGATCGTTTGGAGCGCGATCTTAAGACGCCGCCAATCTTGATGGTCGCCGCGAAGGTCCAGGCAGACCCCTCCATTGTCGCTCGTATTCGCAGCTTGCCGGGTCTCAGCATTCTCACGGGACGGGGTATGCGCGTATTTGGCCTTGTCCTGACGAATTACTCGCTTGAAAAATTCTACGCCACGATGTCGATCGAGTTCTTCAACGAAAACGACGTAAAGGAATATGAATCGCAATTCAAGAAGTTATTGCCGAACTTTGGCATCCTTCTGGGCGCTTACCTCGGCGGCATCAAAGTCGAAACCGAGGGTGGCGACTCTTCGGCCACTCCGAGCGGCGCTCCGGGCGGAGGCGGCCGTGGCACGCCGCCACCAGGTGGCGGCCGGGGCGAACCGCCAAACAGCGGCGGAGGCATCGGCCTTGCCGGCATTCCAACGATTGATGACGGCCCCGTGTCCAAACTGAAATTGTCGCGCAAGGCCCGTTACCTCATTCTCGAAGGTGAGATGAACTTGGTGCAACGTGCTTACGATCGCATCTACTCCATGACCGAAGCCACGGTGGCCAAGATGCGTGGCATGGTCGAGATGGCCAGCACGACACCATTGTGGAAAGAATGGTCGGCCGGCATGGTCAAGCTGTACGCAGAGAACGGCAACACCATTCCGCGCGGCACCTATCAACTTGCTGAAGGCACGGGCGGCCGCATGGCGAGAAACTGGCCACCCTCACATCGCGTGAGTTGGATGGCCGCGGTCCTGCCGCACCTGGGCAAAGACGACCTCTTCCGGCAGATTCAACGCGACAAACAATGGCGCGACGAGCGCAACCTGAAGGCCGGCTCAGTGCTGGTCCCCGAATTCCTCGATCCGCGCTACCCGGACCGGACCTGGTATGCTGGTCTCGATAGTCTGGGTTCCCGCATTCAGGCGTCAACACACTACGTCGGCCTCTCTGGCGTGGGCCTCGAAGCCGGCGACTACAAGAGCGATGATGCCGCTGTCGCCAAGAAGCTCGGCGTCTTCGGCTACGAACGCACAACCAATATCAAAGACGCGACCGATGGCATGGCCAACACAATCTACGTCATCCAGGTACCACCTGGCCATCAACGGCCGTGGATCGCCGGCGGCGGCGCCACCGTCATGGGTGTACCGGAGCAAAGATCCATCCGACCGTTTGTGAACAAACACAAAGACAAGCGTGGCACCTACGTCGTCATGCTCGATGGTTCGGTGCGGTTCATCTCGGAAACGATTTCCGACGAAGTCTTCAAGTCACTCGTCACCATGAAAGGCGGCGAAACTATCGACGACATCGAAAAGATCGCGCCAAAAGCCAAAGACAGCACGGTTGAAATGAAGACCACGGCGCGAGCGGAATAAGGCGCTGGTCAAAGCATCGCATGAGTAACGCATCAGCGCAATTCTGTGGCCGCACCCGCCGGGAATTCCTTTGGGAAACCGGCGCGGGGTTCGGGGCTGTCGCGCTGGCGGGCCTGCTGGGCAACGACGCACAATCGAGTGATGGGAAGCCGAAGTTCATCAGCCCGATGGCGGTCAAGCCGCCAATGCACCCGGCCAACGCCAAGTCGGTCATCTTCATCTTCTGTTACGGTGGCCCGAGTCACATCGAAACGTTCGACTACAAGCCAAAGCTGTACCCGCTCGACGGCAAAACGATTCCGGTGAAAACATTTGGCCGCGGCGGCCACAAAAACGATGGCCGGGTCGTCGGGCCGAAATGGGCCTTCAAGCAATATGGCCAATGTGGCAAATACGTGTCGGACCTGTTTCCGAATGTCGGCACGTGCGTCGATGACATTGCATTCCTGCATTCGCTGTATGCCGACTCGCCGATCCACGGCTCGGCCATGCTGATGATGAACGCGGGGCGCATCCTCTCCGGCCACCCGTGTCTCGGCACCTGGGTCACGTATGGCCTTGGCTCGGTCAACGAGAATCTCCCTGGCTTTGTGGTCATGCTCGACCGCACGGGTGGACCGATCAGCGGACCCAAGAACTGGTCCAGCGGCTACATGCCAGCGTCGTATCAAGGCGTGGTACTTCGCGCTGAATCCACGCCGATTCACGATCTTGCATTGCCGCCCGGTATGACGCGGGAAGCTCAGCGAGACTTGCTGGACAGATTGCGCGACAAGAACGAACAGCATCTCGCGGACCGTGCCGACAACAGCGAGTTGGCTGCCCGCATTGCCAGCTACGAACTGGCGTACAAGATGCAGCAACATGCGCCGGAAGCTGTGGATTTTGCCCAGGAGACGGCCGAGACCAAGACGCTCTATGGTGTGGATGAACCGAAGACGGCGGACTTTGGCCGCAAGTGTTTATTGGCGCGCCGCCTGGTTGAGCGCGGCGTGCGCTTCATTCAAATCTATTCCGGCGGTTCACACAACGACGATAACTGGGACGCGCATACCGACATCGTCGCCAACCACACCAAGCACGCTGGCGCCACCGATAAGCCCGTGGCCGGGTTGCTGCAGGACTTGAAGCGGCGGGGTCTGCTGGATTCCACGTTGATTGTCTGGGGCGGCGAGTTCGGCCGACAACCCACGGCCGAATATGCCACCGGTACCGGTCGCGATCACAACGCCTACGGCTTCACCATGTGGCTGGCCGGCGGCGGCATCAAAGGCGGCATCAGCGTCGGCAGCACCGATGAACTCGGCAGTTCCGCCGTCGAAGATCGATTCCATGTTAAGAACCTGCACGCCACCGTTCTCCACCAACTCGGCCTCGACCCCAATCGACTGACCTACTTTTACGGCGGCCTTGAGCAAAAACTGGTTGGCGTCGAAGGCGCGGAGCCGATCAAGCAAGTGATGGCGTGAATCCCATCATTTTTCCGTGACCCCGTTGACGCCCACACTGAAAGAAGTTACAGTAAGCGAATATTGTGAGCCGGTGATGTGCGCGCTGGAATCAGCGTGCGGCCGGTTGCAAACCTTTGGAAAGGAGACACGAAAATCCCACCGTTTGACCGCTTTGCACGGCCTCCGCAGCGCGACATGGGCCCGCGCATGAACGAACAAATCCGCCTCAGCCCGATCCGCCTGATCGGCGCGGCAGGCGAGCAGCTTGGCATCGTGCCCACGTCGCAGGCGCAGGAAATGGCCCGGGAAGCCGGCCTCGATTTAGTCGAGGTTGCACCCACGGATCGGCCGCCCGTCTGCAAGATCATGGACTATGGCAAGCATCGCTACGAGCAATCACGCAAGCAACACAAGCAAAAAACCCATCAGCAGAAGATCAAGGAAATCCGCGTCCGCCCCAAAACCGGCGACCACGACGTGGACACTAAGGTCAACCAGGCACGCAAGTTCCTGGAACACAAAGACAAGGTGCTGGTCAACGTCCTCTTCCGCGGCCGGGAGTTGCAGCACATCGAGGAAGGCCAGCGGATCATCAAGTCGATTTTGGAAAAACTGGCCGACTGCTGCAAAATCGAGAAACATCCCTCCATGGAAGGCAAGCGCATGACAGCGATGGTGGCGCCGAAGTAGCTTCAAGTCGCAATGAGGAGTCGAAACGCGGCCGGCACCACTTTTTGTGCCCTGTTTCGACTGCTTTTTTGGTTATTTGGCGATGTAAATTGGCATTTCCACCACTGGTTTCTACAATAGTTGTTCGACTGCCAACTACCCCGGGACTGGGCCATGCCCAAGCAAAAAACAAATAAGAGCGTCAAGAAGCGGTTCCGGGTCACCGGCACCGGTAAACTAAAGCGCAATAAAGCCAACCGTCGCCACTTATTGGCAGGTCGTTCGAGCAAACGGAAGCGCCAGCTTCGCAAGCCGGCCATTATGACGTGCAAGATCGCCGAACCGTACATCAAGGCGTTGACTAACTGAGCAGGCCGGCGTGCCGAATTGAGGAGAGTGCAACATGGTTCGCGCCCGTAGCGGCAAGACGGTTCTCCGCCGCAAACAACGACTCCGCAAGCTGACCAAAGGTTTTCGTCTGGGCCGGCACAACCTGGTCAAGCAAGCCAAGGTCACGCTGCTCCGCGCTGGCGTTTACGCTTTTCGTGATCGCCGTGTGCGCAAGCGCGAGTTCCGCCGGCTTTGGGTCACCCGGGTGAACGCCGCCTGCCGGGCCTGCGGCATGCGTTACAGCGAGTTGATCGCCGGCTTGCACAACGCCAAGGTCGAACTCGATCGCAAGTCACTCTCCGAAGTGGCGATCCACGATCCGGATACCTTTGCGAAGATTGTGGACTTGGCCAAGAAACATTTGAAGAAGTAGTGGTCAGTTGCCAGATTTAAGACATGAACCGCCGTAAGGCGGTTTTTGTCATTACAGGACGAAAGATGTCAACTGCTAGCATTGATGACCTGAAGTCACTGGAAGCACGAGCAGCGGGCGAGTTGGCCGCGTGTGGCGATGAAGCGGCGTTGCGCTCGTGGAACACAAAGTATTTCGGCAAGACCGGTGAGATCTCGTCGGCTCTCCGACTTGTGAGCGACGTCGCGCCCGATCAACGCAAGACTTTTGGCCAGGAAGGCAACCGCATCAAGGAGGCACTAAACGCCGCTTATGACAATGCACTTGTTGCGCGACAGGATTCGGACCTGGCACGAAGCTTAGCCGAAGACAAACTGGATGTCACATTGCCGGGGCGGGTCCCGGAACCCGGTCGCCTGCACCTGGCAACACGGACGCTGCGGGACATCTACGCAATCTTCGCCGACTTGGGTTTTCAAGTTTTCCGCTCTCGCGAAGTCGAAAGCGATGAGAACAATTTTGAGTTGTTAAACATGCCGCCGCACCACCCGGCCCGCGACATGTGGGACACGTTTCACACGACCACGCCCGGCGTGCTGCTACGCACGCATACATCACCAGGCCAGATTCACGTGATGCGGCAAACCTGCCCGAACCCCGTACGGACTATCTTGCCGGGCATGTGCTATCGCTTCGAACAGGTCACCACCCGCAGTGAGATGCAGTTCCTGCAAGTTGAAGGCTTGGCCATCGGGCCTGGCATCACCATGACCGACCTGAAAGGAACCATCCTTGCATTCGCCCGACGACTGTTTGGACAAGAACGACAGATTCGCATTCGATCCAGCTACTTCCCGTTTACCGAGCCATCAATCGAAGTGGATGTTGATTGGCCAAAGGAAGACCCGAATGCCGACCGGCTGACCAAAGGCACCGGCTGGCTGGAAATTATGGGAGCCGGCATGGTCCATCCGCGCGTATTACGAAACGGCGGCTACGACCCGGAGAAAGTCAGTGGCTTCGCCTTCGGCATGGGCCCGCAACGCATCGCCATGTTAAAGCACGGCATTGATGATATTCGCTTGTTCTGGAGCAATGACCTGCGGTTTCTGCGGCAGTTTTGAACTAGTCAATGTCGCGTTCGGGTTGACTTCTCGGCCAATCAAGCCACAATTGCAGTGATGCTTCGTGTACTGCTATTGTTGGGTTACGTGCTTTCGCTAGGCATAGGGCCCGACGTGTGTTGCTGTAGCGCGATGCCGGCAGCTGCCAAGACGATCGCAATCCCATGTTGTTGTCAGGACGCGACAACAGTTGCGCCTCAAGCGCCGAAGCCGCCTTGTCGGTGTCAGCGGGCCAAGGCGGAAGCAGCGGTGATACCCCAGTTTGCATCGGTGTCGTTCGACTTACATGCCGTCGCCCATGTCAATTCAACGCCGCCCGTGGTTGAATTGAGTTTTATCGAATACTTTTCACCCTTTCATGACTCGTCCGGCGGTGCGCTGTTGCGCGCCGTTCATCGCTTACGCTGTTAACTAAGTCTAAAATCAACACTCGATAACGGCGTTAGCCGGCGTTTGGTCTGCGCGCCTTGAATCCAATACAGCCCATAAACACTTACGCACGGAGGAGACCATGAGACAACTAATAATCTGCGCCGCGCTGACGGCGATCATCGGCTGCGGGCAAACACCACCTGCCGCCCAATCAAAACCTGCCGGAGGCGAACACGCCCACAAGCCATCGGCCCACGGCGGCATCATCGTTGAAGTCGGCGACGACAACCATCACGCCGAGGCCGCCTTCGAGAAAGGCGGCTTGCTCAAGATCTACATGTACGGCAGCGACGAAACTAAGGTGCAGGAAATTGAGGCGCAAGTCCTGGCCGCGTTTGCCAAGGCCGATGGCGACGCCGAAGCGACGTCGTTCGAGTTAAAGCCGCAACCGCAGACCGGCGACAAGGCTGGCATGACGAGTCTGTTCGTCGGCCCGCTGCCGAAGGAA
>JANNLP010000066.1:0-1893 GCA_031396905.1 Gemmataceae bacterium | reverse complement strand
GCTGCACCATGCCAACATCGTCAACATTCTTGCTGTGGGCAAAGATCAGCCCACGGGTCAGCATTTTATCGTCATGGAGTTCGTCGAGGGCGGCAACCTCCGCGACATTCTCAAGATTCGCACGAAGATGATGCCGCTGGAGGCGGTCAAGATTCTTGAAGAGTGCGCAGCCGGCCTGGCCTGTGCCCACTCGCGCGGCCTGACTCATCGCGACATGAAGCCGACCAACATTCTGATCTCCAGCCAGGGCGTCGCCAAGCTTGTGGATTTTGGCCTCGCCGAAATTGCCGGCGGAGCGGCCGAAAACGATCCTGAAGTGGATCGCACGATAGACTACGCCGGTCTGGAAAAGGCCACCGGCGTGAAAGCCGGCGACGTGCGCAGCGACATATTCTTTCTCGGTTGCATCTTTTACGAGATGTTGACGGGTCGGGCACCGCTAACGCCGACACGGGACAAAAACGCCCGCATGCACCGCGGCCGCTTCGAAATGATGCCATCGCTGTCGCCGGGCGAAGTGGAAGCGCCGGCTTCGTTCTTCAAATTGCTCGAACGCATGATGGCGTTTCAACCGCACGACCGCTTCCAAACTCCGGCGCAATTACATGAAGCTGTTCGCCGTTTACAAAATGAAATGGAAGGCCACGCCACCGAAGTGATCGCCCCCACGGGACCACGCACCGTATTCGTCGTCGAAGGTGTGGAAAAGCTGCAAGACGCCTTGCGCGAAAAGCTCAAGGCGCTGAACTATCGCGTGCTCATTTCGCACGATCCGGCCCGCGCCGAGCAGCGCTATCGCGATCAGCCGTACCACGCCATCATTGTTGACGCGGGCACCGCCGGTGAAGATGGTCTGGCCGCACTCAAGCGCATCATTCACATGTCCGATGATAACGGCCTGGCGTTGGCCGCACTTGTGCTGCTCAGCGAAGAACAAGTCGATTGGGCCAAGGAACTGCCGGATCACCGTGGCTTGGGTGTACTGGTTCGGCCAATCAATTTGCGCCAGCTTTACACGAAGCTCAAGGAACTCGATGCGGAGCCGGTGGCCAGTTGAGCACGCCTTCAACGACCGCTAAATCGGCAAAGGATCGGGCCATCAGCCTGTTTCGCCGTGGTGATTATGTTGGCGCTGCCATTGCACTTTCTGAGCAAGTCGCAATCGGCCCACCTACTGCGGCGCTGTTTTTCCAGCGCGGTGCCGCCTACTACAACGCCGGTAACGACACCGCCGCCGCGGCTGATTTCACCGAAGCCATTCGACTAAACAGCAAGCCGGTCAACTACCACCTATTCCGTGCCCGCACACGGCTGCGCATGGGGCAACTTGATGACGCCGTCGTGGATTTTACCAGCGTGCTCGACCGCGACTTGACTTGTGCCGACGCCGCCTGGGGTCGTGGCCGCATCCATTCCAGTCGTGGTGACTGGGCGTCCGCCGCCCGCGATTTCGGCCGCGTCATCGCCGTCAATCCCGATGACGCGCTCGCATTGTCGGCGCGTGGCGAAATGTTCCATCGGATGAATGATTGGCCGCGTTGTCTGGCCGACTACCGCCGCGCGGTTGAGTTGACGCCCAACGATGCCAAAACTCTTAATCGGCTCGCATGGGTGTTGGCGACTTGTCCCGCAGGTGAACTGCGCGATGGGGCCAAAGCTCTGCAACTCGCCGAACAGGCAAACCAATTGACCGGCAACCGTGATCCGTTGATTCTCGACACGCTGGCCGCCTCCCATGCCGAGTGCGGGAACTTTGAGCGAGCAGTGAAAGTAATTGCGTCAGCGCGAATAATTGAGCAAGAGAACGAAGAGTTCGCTCGCCATGCGGCAGCATTTGCCGCCGGCGAACCTTGGCGGGACACTATTTCCTAACCGTGAATCTTACCCTTCTGC
>JANNLP010000727.1:0-7281 GCA_031396905.1 Gemmataceae bacterium | reverse complement strand
TGCCGATTTCTAGAGTGGGGACACAGTACCCTCATCCTTTCTCCAGGGCCATGATCATGTTCAATTTCCGCTACGAGACGGTCGGCCAAAACAAGGACATCATGGCGGTGGTCCTGAGTGGCGACCTTGACGAGGACAATTGCGAATACGTACTCGATTGCGTCAAGGATGAGATACTCGAAGGTCGCAGAAAACTGATCCTGGACTGCGCGGACCTCGAGTTTATTTCAAGCATGGGGCTGGGAATGCTCGTGCGTGTCAGCGCCCGGATGAAGAAACTCGGCGGCGACGTGAAGCTGGCCGCGGTTCAGAATGCCGTGGCCCAGGTGCTGACGGTGGTAGGTTTAAGTCGGATCTTCCAGATATACCCCACCGTCTCAGAGGCAATTGCTGCGCACGGCGGCTGAACCTAACCGATGCCGCATCCTGGTTTTTCTAGCTTCAGCGTCTCGGCAGGCGGCCTGCAGTTTAGCCCAGAGCCAAGTGGTGTCAGCACGCAATGTTTTTCTTTTTGCGTGGTTGCAACCTGCGCGCAATGATTGCACCTTTGCGCGTTCCTCTGCAATCTGCATGCGCTTGTCGGTGTCATGCCGATATGGGGCACCCTTTAGCGCGCTCCGATCAATTCGCGGTTTTTTTCGAGGATATCGTCATGACGACCTCCCTGAAGCGACGGAGGCTTTTCGCGCAGAGCGCGGCATCTCAGCAATCCCGATTCGATTCGGACGAGGCGTTGTTCTGGTCGGCACTGGGACTAGGCGTCGCTTTCGTCCTCATTTTGGTGGCAGTTCTCGCGCTCGACCCCTGGGGTTATTTCCACGGCCAACCCGAGGCGACGCAAGTCGTGGAGGTCGCGACCCACCAGGCCAAGCCCGCACCGAACCCGATGCCGGCTGCCGAAATTCCCGCAACTCCGGAACGGCAGATGGCCGAAATCGAGAAGCCCGAACCCGTGGATGTCGAGCCAATGCCGGAATCTGCCCCTGCAAAAGAGCCGGACCCGGTGCCACCGCCAGCCATGTCCACAAAAGCCACCGAGCGGCCCAACAAGACGCTTTCAGTGAATGACCTTCGCCGCCAATTGGATCGGGCACCGGAGTTCGGCCTCACGGCGTCGATGCGTGATAAACTCGTCGAGTTGTACAAGACCAGCTATCAGTCCAGCGCCGCGATGGGCCGGAAGCCGGTTCTTGATCCCTCGATCCTCCTGTCGCGCCTGCCGAGCGCCACTCAACTTTCTGTCCGACCGTTTCGCGGTTGCCAATTGAATCCGTTCGACGCCGAGATGTTGGGTGTGCTGTCCCGCAAACTGCACGTTTACTTGGACGCGCTCGCGCCCAAGGACGCGAATGGGAAACGCGCTGACCCCAAACGCCTGCGGGCAGCCCTGCGGAAGGAATGGCGCGGCAAGCCGCCGGAATGGCTGCGGCCCGAAGCTCTGCCGGCGATGGTGCAGATTCTCATGGCCGAGGACGTGCCGCTACGTCTGATCCTCGTGGACATGATGTCGGACATTCGCGGCAAGGCGGCGACGATCCGTTTGGCTCAACGGGCGGTGTACGATTTGTCGCCGGAGGTCCGCAAGGCCGCCATCGACGCACTGCGCGAGCGGCCAGCCGCCGACGCCCGACGCACCTTGGTCCAGGCTATGCAGTATCCCTGGCCGGCAGCCGCCGATCATGCCGCCGATGCGCTCGCTTCATTGAGCGACCGCGATGCAGCCCCGCTGTTGGTGGCGCTCCTGGATAAGCCCGACCCGGCCGCGCCCTACGCCACGAAATCCGGTGCATCGGTTCGCGAACTTGTCCGTATTAATCACGTCGAAAATTGTTTGCTGTGCCACGTCCCTGCTGTCGGCCGCGACCCGGTCACCGATGTCGATCCGTTCGCCCGCCGTCCATCGCAGACGTACCAGGTGGGCAGCTACAGCGGTCCCAAAATTCCGGGCAGCAGCGGTGGCGGCGTGTGGGCCAACAGGGTTCTCATCCGGGCCGATGTGCAGTTCCTACGGCAGGATTTCTCCATTAGTTTTCCGGCTGGCGGAGAGTTCGCGTCCACGGGTGGTCTAAGGTTCGATTTTCTCGTGCGAAAGCGACCACTGAAGCCGGACGAAGTCGAGAAATGGAAAATGCAATCGAAGCTGGATGCGACGGCGTATCCGCAACGCGACGCGGCGCTATTCGCACTGCGCGCCGTAACCGGTGAGGACGCCGGCCCGACGACCGCGGGTTGGCTGAAGCTCTACCCGGATGCCGTTGCCGAGGCGGAGGGTGCGCGGCTGAGCGCTACATTGCGCGCGGCAACGCCGGACCAGCGTGAACAACTTCTGGTACGCTACCGCGATGCAAAGGAGGAACACTACACCGAAGGATTGGCTCATGCGATCCCGCACGTCACCGGCAAGTTGCAAGACAAGGTCCGCGCCACTTTAGTCGAACGTCTTGCCCGCCTGTCGGTGGACGATCTCCGCGCCTACCTGGAGGAAGAGGGCGAGCTGCGCCGTGCAGCGGCGCGGGCGTGCGTGCGAAAAGCCGAGCCGGAAATGATCCCGGAACTGATCGACCTGTTGGCCGACGCGGATTTGGAGTTGAGCAACTCGGCCCACCAGGTGCTGCGCCGCCTGACTGGGGAGGACTTTGGTCCACCCAAAGATTGCACGCAACCTGAGCGCGAAGCCGCCATGTCAAAGTGGCACGCGTGGAACCAGCAGCGCGGACGTTGAGAGGTCATCGCCCTGCACGCAGTACTGGTCGGGTAACGAACCAGAATAGTAATGCAGATGCGCGATCGTTTACACTGATTTCCCTTGTCGCCACATCGCTAGACTCCCTACATGCGAACGTAGTCCGTTTGCACACGGGAGTCGAGAATTGGATACCTCCGACACGAACAAATTGCCAGCCGCGTCGGCATCGCCAGCGGCCGCGCGCGGCTGGGGGCCGATTGCCAGCGTGCTTGTGAGGTTTACGTTCGCATACTGGTTGCTCTATTCGCTGCCTGTCATTCTTACTTTCCCAATGCAGCTCGCATCGCTGGCTGTCGAGCAACTGGGGCCTAAATCGTGGTCGTCTGAACCGCCGCCGTGGGTGACCACTGGTATGAGTTGGCTCAGTGCTCCGAGTGGCTGGCTCGATCAGGCGAACAACTGGTTAACCCCGCGAGTAAGTTCCATTCTTCTCGGCGTGACTGTCGAGCCGCCAACCGATCCGTCTGGATCGGGCGACCGGTTGATGTACTACTGCACCGCCTTCACAGATCTGGCACTGGCCGTCGCGGTCACTATTCTCTGGACCGCGTTGAGCGCTCTTTACCGGTGGTGGCGAGGGCATGAGCGGCCGGACTACGACCGGTTGCATGCCTGGATGCGGCTGATCGTGCGGTTCCACTTGATGTTTCAAATGATCATCTACGGCGCTGTCAAAGTGTGGTGCGACCAATTCCCGCCGATCAACGATGGCCAGCTTGAAGTGAAGTACGGCGATTCATCGCCCATGGGACTGCTGTGGCGGTTCATGCAGTTTTCTCAGCCGTACACGGCCGCGACCGGCATTATCGAGTTTACATGCGGCGCGCTGTTGATTACTCGGCGCACCACCTTGCTCGGGGCGCTGTGCGCGGCTGGAGCGACGTTTCAGGTGTTTCTGCTCAACATGTGTTTCGACGTGCCGGTGAAACTCATGTCCGGCCATCTGCTGCTGATGGCTTTGACGCTGATCGCGCCGGACGTGCCGCGGCTGGTGGCGTTTTTTGTACTTGGTCGGCCAATCGCGCCGCGGCCCATCACGCCGTTGTTCGGCAAATGGCGGCGAGTCGAGCGAGCGGCTACTTACTTATTGACCAGCGTGTTTTGCGCGTTTGCCGCGTTGCAACTGTTCAGCGCCTATTGTGACGCAACTACACGCGGGATACTCGCGCCGGAAGACCCGACACTTGGTCGTTGGGTAGGCAAAGAGTTCGTGCGCGACGGCCAACCAGTGCCATTTCCCGAGCAGCCGGCAAACCCACCCGCGCAGCAGTTCAGTCAAGGCAAATGGCGCGGCGGGCGGGACATGCCGCCGGCAATTCGGGCGAACGTTAACCAGTGGATGGTGACCTTTGGTCTCGAGGATGGGTCGGGAGCTACTTATCGGAAGACCGGGCGAGACCGTACTGAGCTTGTTTTGGCCAAAATGGCGGACGGCAGTCCGGCCGGGCGACTCACGCCGACCTTCCCTGAGCCAGACATCATGGTGCTTGAGGGACCGCTCGACGGACAGTACGTGCGCATGACGTTTCGCCGGATCCCACCACCGCCGAAGAAAGAGTACCAACTCCGCAGCCGCGGCTTCCGCTGGGTGCAAGAGCATCCGTACAATCGGTAGCGCTGAAGCGGAGTATTTAACAAGTCACGGGCGAACTTGCAAATACTGACAGGGTTCGCATCATTGCTGCGCTGCCGAACAATACGGCGGCCAACGCGAATGCCGTGAAGACAAGAAACTTCACAAGGTAAACTCGTCGATCAAGTTGCGCCAACATGCGTCAACTCCCTGGGCTAGTTCGCAGTCGCCGCCACTTTCGCCAGCCGATGCCGGCGAGCGCCAAGCCGGCCAAGGCCATGCTGGAGGGTTCGGGAACGACAATCACTGTCAGCAAGTAGTTGTGGCTGGGGTGGAAGACGTATTCATCCACGTTTTGGTTTTGCTGGAGGCCTAGCCCCTCCCTTCGAGGGAGGGGAATAAGAATGCGCGACCCGATGAGAACTCAGCACCACAAGCCCGGTTCGCGAGCAAGTGGCGTTGACACCGAGCCAGCGTTGAAACGTTGGCTCGATTACACCGAGCTAGCGCCGAAGCGTCCGCCCGATTTGTCGCATGGCGAGAGCAGCGTCCAGTGAGTTCATCGTTCCGCGACATTTTCGCCGGATCGACACATCCCGTCGCATCGCCTTTCAACCCGTTACTAGCCGTTACTCGACACTAGCGCGAATGCCTCATGCACTCGTTGTTGATTGTTCACGATTCGCACAGCCGGAACCGATGCCGCGCAAGCCATGAACACCAACAGCCGCTGTCGAATCAATCATCGCGCGGACAGACGGCAAGCCGTCCGCGCGATCGATGTGCCAACCAAACTGGTTCCGAGTCTGGCGAGAACATCGCAGTGCACCGGCGTGTCGCGCCGATGTGGTATAAATGTACACTATCAAAATGACGTAGTCAATGCCCGTAGCGGAATTCGCCAGAATTCCGCAATTCGCCGAAATGCAGCTACGAGTACACATTCGTAATGTCTTTGTTGTACCACGATGTGCCGGCTTTGCGGCACGACGTGTCGTCCGGCCACAATGCCGGCACATGGTGGCACGGCGTCGGCACACCCGGCGATTGCCCGTTCCCGCTCTTGGACGATAAACAGGCGACTTATCAATCTTGCCAATTGCGTTGATCGCCAACTTTCCAAAGCGGCGGGCTGATTCGGTTCATTTGATGCACTTGGCCTTTGCGCCAGAAGACGCGCAGAGTGTAAGACTCCTCGTCGTCAATGTCATATTCCCAAGCGCGATCGGCTGAGAAAAAGGATGGATGGGTGATGTAATCAGGCTCGCCAAGGACATCAACCAGTTCCTTCGCCGACATTCGCCGGGCAACCTGGTCAACGCGCTGTGCTCGCGTTATTCCATGTCGGGGTGCAACATAAGGCTTAAACTCAATTTCGAATTTGCGGGTTAGACCAAGCGCCCTGACTGGGTAGCCGGCCGGCGGTGTTCCGAGTCGCCTCAGAGTGAGTTGCACCTGTTGGCGGACTCGATCCGTTCGAAGATTTTCCCGGACTTGACCCTCTGTGTCTTCAAAATCGGTCAGCAAGTTTATGTCAAAACAAGGAATCTTCTCCATCTGTAGCAGAGTTGGTATGACATCGCGAAGTTGCAGCCGGGCAGCGAGGTGAAGGGCCACATCCAAGTCTTTGATTTGTCGCCAAGAGGCGGATCGGTTCAGTGAATTGGAATACTCGGCAAGATTTGGTTTGGAAGTCTCATTGGCCAAGTCGCCTGCCTTCCTGATTGTTTCCCGCACGAATTCCGATTCCGACTTGGTCGCCGCTTCAGAAACAGCTCCTTTGTCCGGAACTAGCTTCGCTGCTTCCACATCGACAATTACGCGCCGATCCCGCGGCATGCGAAGACAGAATTGCGATCGTCCATCGATGTCAAAGCGATAAGCATACCCTAGCCGCTCCCATTTCCACGAGTCCTCGGCATTCGGGAATCGGATTGTTACGTCCGTCGGAGGAAGTGCGTGCTTCCCAAGTGTTATTTTTCTCGAAAACTGCCCAGTCGAGTTAATTACTATGATTTGCTCGCGCGTTAGCAGAATTGAATGGCCCAAATTGTCCACCGATGCATAAACGGCGTCACCTTCGAATTTCGATTCCAAACGCGACCACCGCTGCTTGCCGGTGCTGGTATCGACCATCGCATAATGGGTGGGACGATAGGGCGTTTCGTGCAAACTCGTCATCGGCACTATGGACTTCAGTGGTTCCTCAAACGGGGGCACCCTGATCTCCAACCGCCACTTGCCATCGGGAGACAGAATTGTCGCGTTTCCCAAGAAGTGCATCCAAGCATTCGCTTGGGATGGAATTGTCGCGAGAATGAGGAGCGTCAGCCAACTTCGAATACCGGGCATGCACACAAGTCACCTCCTTGAACTCATGGAATGCCAAAGGGTAACGCCGCGCGGGCTTCGCGTCTACTGCACTGCTCGCCTCGCACCATCTGCTAGCATGTACGCTTGGGTTGGTCGGGTGGAAGCCCGTGCCATCAATCCAAAACATGCGACGGATCGTCCTCTTCGCCCGGAGGGCGCCCGGTCGTATTCAGGGGTTCGGTCGCTGATGGCATTCGTCATCGGGTGACAGCACCGGTTCGCCCTTGCTTGCTCGGGTTGCGGACGGGATAATGAGGATATGAACATTCCCGGGCGAGTTCAGAATGGCGTCGTGATTCTTGAAGGCCCGATGACCCTTCCTGAAGGGGCGGCCGTTTATGTCACGAGTCAATCGAAGCCTAGTATTCGACTGGCGAAGCGGCAAACGCCGGTGATCCTGCCGATTTTTGATTATGATGGCTCGCCTGATATCGAACTAACCAACGAACGAATTGGCGAGATATTGGATCAAGAAGATGCATCTTCTTGATGTCAATGTCCGGCTCGGCATGGCCTTCAAGCGACACACGAGCCACACCGCCGCACTGGCATGGTTTCGTTCGACGGGGGCGGAGCCGTGTTGTTTCTG
>JANNLP010000684.1:0-2570 GCA_031396905.1 Gemmataceae bacterium | reverse complement strand
GCGGCCACCGCGCCGTCGCCATCAGCGTCGCCGAAGAAGCGGAAGAGTTTGTTGGTTACTGGATTGCCTACCACTATGTGGTTGTCGCCGCCGGTGCCGTTGGCATCGCCGTCCAGTGATCCGTTGGCATTACTCACTTGAGCGGCGAACGCGGTGAACGTGTACCGGCCGTCGGCCAACGATGTCGATTCGACTGGTCCGCCGGTGAAAGTCAGCTTCGCGCTCGTAAACAGGTCCGTCGTTACGGTGACGCTGAGGTTGACAGGGAGATTGCCCAGCTGGCGATTCAATTCGAAGGCGGCCAGCGGGGCCGATACGAACTGACTGAAGTTCACCGTGAGCGATGTCACGCGCGACCGCTGCGCTTCGCCGCCGTTGACGATTAGCGACGTGACCCGCGGCAGTACATTGACCAACACGGCGTTGGAAAACTCGGAGGTGTTGCCGGCGGCGTCGGTGGCGGTTGCCGTGATCAATTCGCCGGCCGCCGTCGCTCCACTAACCGACTTGTCGATGAACATTCCGCGGCCTGTGGCATCGGTCGTGATGGTCGTCGAGCCGAGATAGCGGCCGCCTTCGCCGAAACCGCTGCCATCGGCACTCTTACTGGCGAAGAACTCGACAGTGTATGACGTGTTTGCCGCACTTTTCAATACGCCGCTGACCAATGTCACCGCGCCGGACTTGGCGCTGACGATCACGGGATAATTCTGCAACAGATTCGGCCCGGTGTCGGCGTCCAGCGGGTCATTGGGGGTGACCAGGTCATCGCTGCCGAGATCGATGCCCAAGTCGCCGTTGTCGAAAATGGCGTTGCCGGAAATGCGATTGGCCGCTCCGGCCGGCGTAAGGATGGCACTGTAGTTCTTGTCGTAACCAACGAGGATGCCGTCGTGTTTGTTGAAGGCAATGACATTGCCGGCGCCGGCAGCGGAACCGCCGATGGTGTTATTGGCGGAGTTGATCTCGGTGAAAATGCCGAAGAAATTGCCGAGGTTGACCGTGCCGGTCGAATCCGTGCCGATGAAGTTGCCCTGAATCGTATTGTGATGTGCCCCCAGCGTAACCCAGATGCCAGCACCGCCATTGCCGGCAATGACGTTGCCCGCTCCGGGAGCGGTACCGCCGACGGTGTTGTCGTGTGCAGCGCCGATCGATGGCGGGTAATCATCGCCGATCCAGACGCCGCGCAGGCCACCGCTGATCGCTTTGGTGCCGGAAATGTCCGTACCAAGAAAGTTGCCTTGCACGACATTGGCAAAGGCGTCACTGCCGTAGAATCCCACATCATCGAATGCCGCACCGGAGATCACGTTGCGCTCGGCCACTGTCAGACCACCCACGCGATTGTTGTTCGCCCGGACGATGACGACGCCATGATCCAGTTGCCCGAGTTTGCTCAGGCCATCCGGAGTCAGACCCATCAGGTTTCCGGTGACAATGTTGTCATGGGCCGTGCCGGCCGTGCCGCCGATGATGACCCCCTGACTGTAAACATTCCCTACGCCGCCGACCGGAGTTCCGGCAATGACGTTGCGGTCGATGGTGATGTTGAATGAATCCAATTCGGCTGTAACGCCGAAGAGATTGCCGACCACCGAATTGCCATCCGCGCTCACGCCGATGTAGTTGCCCTGAATCAAGTTGTCGTGCGTGGACACGAAGTTCTGGACACCGGCGCGGCTCATGCCGCCAATGACATTGCGCTCGCCGGGGTTGAGTCCGCCAATGGTGATGTGATCGGGTGAACCAATGTCAGGATTGGGATATGTGTCGCCGAGCCACACGCCGGTCGTACCGCCCTGCCCCGCTTTTCCGCTGATGGGTGCCAAGCCGGTCGTGTCGGTACCAATGTAGTTGCCAATGACTTTCGTGCCGTCGGCATTCGGCCCCCAAATGCGAATGTTGTCGAACTCATTGCCGCTGATGACATTGCGGTCTTTGGCCGTGGTGCCGCCGATGATGGTGGCCGCGGCATCGCGCACGGCGATGCCCCACTTGTTGCCGTCATCCAATAGGCCGGTCTTGTCCGTGCCGATCCAGCAGCCGCGAATGACGTTGTTGGCACCGCCGTCCAGAAAGATGCCATCCTGACTGAAGCCATTGACGATTAGGCCTTGAACCGTCGTGCCACCATTGGTGATCATCAATGCGTGCTGGGAACTGGAGGCCGACAGTTCGATCAGCGGCGATGTCGAAAAGCCGGGTTGCGACCAGCCATCAATCACGACCGATTCGGTGATATCGAGAGTGCTGGCAACTTTGATTGATTGCACGCCGGCGCCTGGAATGTTGAATACAATCGTGTCGGCACCTGCAAGGGCATTGGCATCAATGATCGCCCGGCGAAACGATCCTGACCCGGCGGCTCCGGAAGTCGAAGTATTGGCAACAATAAATGTGGCCGGTGCGATGCGGCTTTCCAACGGTGACACAATCGGACGCGATCGCGTGCGCATCGTTCGGCGCGAGAACCAACGGCGCTTCGAATAGACCATGTCGAAATCTCTCACGTGCAGTTCAAGTTACAGATTGAAATGATGACGAACGCACGGAAAAGTGTCAAGGAG
>JANNLP010000649.1:0-2754 GCA_031396905.1 Gemmataceae bacterium | reverse complement strand
GCCGGTCGCACCGTTCGACGCCAGCTTTACCGGAGGCGGCACCTCGGTGACCGCGACGTACAAGTTTACGCCGCCAGGTGGGTCATGGGACTTCGGAGACAACGGCGCCTACACCTTGACGATGGTTGCCAATGAGGTGTTTGACACGGACGGCCCGAACCCCGCCACGGCCGGTCCGATTGACGCGTTCAACGTGGCGATTCCGTTAACGCTGGTTGTCGATAACGGCGGCGACATCGATGACGGCATTTACACCGCCGGCCAACAGACTTTGCGCGAAGCGGTTAACCGTTCCAACGCCGCGGCCGGAACTCAGGATTTGATTAGCTTCGCCGCGGCACTCAACGGCACGACGATTACGCTGACCAGCGAAATGCCGATCACAGGCGCGCTGACCATCACCGGGCCGGGCGCTACGAATTTGGCCGTTAGCGGGAACGGCTCGGTGCGCATCTTCGGCATCAATGTCACCGGTGTCGGTGGCGATGTGTCGATGGCAGGCTTGACGCTCACCGGCGGCAAAGCCACGACCGGTACGGGCGCAGCTATCTCTGTGGTCGATGAGTTGGTAACCCTAAACGGCATGGTGTTCTCCGGCAACACCATCACCGGCACCGGTGCGGCGATTGGCGTGACCGGCGCTGCCACGCTGAACATCACCAATAGCACCTTTAGCGGCAACAGCGCGTCCAGCACCGGCGGGGCCATCAATTTGGCGACCGCGACCACGGTCACGCTGAACAATGCCGTCTTCGACGCCAACACGAGCAGTTCAACCGGGGGCGCGATTCAGGCGACGTCATCGGTGGTGATGAACGCCACCGCTTCCACGTTCAAAGACAATAAGGGCACAAACGGCGGGGCGCTGCGATTTGCTTCCAATGCGGCGACGTCCATCACGCTGAATCGTTGTTCGGTCACCGGCAATTCGGGTTCCGGTCTTGGCGGCGGCATCTATATGTCCACTGCCGGCAATCTGACGATAATCGATAGCACTTTTTCGAACAACACCGGCGCGGGTGGCGGAGCGATTCGCGTCAACGGCGTCACGACGATCATCACTAACTCGACCCTTTCCGGGAATACCTCGACCGGAACGGGGGCAACGACTGGCGGCGGCGCATTCCTGAATGCCGGCACGCCGAACATTACGATTCAGAGTTCGACGATTACCAAAAACGTGTCGGCCAATGCCACGTCCAAGGGCGGCGGTTTGTTCATCAGTAGCGCGATCGGCACGGTGACGCTGAGCAGCACGATAGTGGCCGACAACACCAACCCGAACCAGCGTGACATTTCCGCCAGTGGACTGCGCGACGTGGCCGGCAGCAACAACCTCATCGGTGCAAGGGATTCGGCCATCATCAACCTCACGGGCACCAATGACCCAGCACTGGTGGGCACTGAAGGCGCACCGGTCAGCGCGAGTTTGGCCCCACTCGGAAACTATGGAGGTCCGACGCAGACACACGCGTTGTTGCCCGGCAGTTTGGCCGTGGATAAAGGCAACAACTCCGCGACCCTATCGTTCGATCAGCGCGGCACGGGCTTCCCACGCGTTGTGAATGGTACGGCCGATGTCGGTTCGACCGAAGGCGAATTTAAGTCTCCATTCGCGAGTGCCAATCTGGCCGACGTCACCACCGCCGGCGGAACCGAATATGTGGCGACCGTGATTTACACCGACGAGACGGGCATCAATACAGGTTCCATCGACGTCAACGACGTCACTCTTGGCGGCGGCGGATTCGGCACGCCGGTTGCGCCGTTTAGCGCCAGCTTTACCGGCGGCGGCACATCGGTAACCGCGACGTACAAGTTTACGCCGCCAGGTGGGTCATGGGATATCCCCGACAACGGCACGTACACTCTTACGCAAATCGCCAATCAGGTCTTTGACACTGACGGACCGAATCCCGCCTTTCCCGGCACGATTGACTCGTTCAAAGTCGCAATCGGTACGACCTATTTGGTGGATGAACTCGGCGACGTTGATGACGGCAATTACACCGGGGGAGAACTTACCCTGCGCGAGGCGATCAAGCTATCGAATGCGAGTGTTGGCACCACCGACACCATTACTTTTGATACGGCGTTGAACGGGATGCCGATTTTGATCGCGAGTGGCGAATTGGCTGGTACCGACGCATTCGTGTTGATCGGCAACGGCGCAGCCAACACCATACTCAGCGGCAACAGCACCAATCGCCTATTCAATCTTACACACACCGGTCAGACCTCCACGATGAGCCTGGTTACCATTACGGCCGGCCTGTCAACCGGCTCCGGCGGCGCGATTCTTATGAACAGCTCGTCGCTGACGCTGTCAAATGTGATTGTGTCGAACAACGCCACGCCTGCCGGTGCGTTTCTTGGTGGAGCCATCAACCTCGGGGCGGCCACCCTCAAAGTGTTCGATAGTCAATTCACCGGCAACTCGGCGGGCACAACCGGCGGCGGAGCCATTGGCACTGGTACGGGCACAATTGAAGTGACTCGCACTACATTTGACGGCAACTTGTCGGCCGGGTCCGCGGGCGCCATCTTCGTCAATGGGGCCGGCAGTTTGACCATCGTTGATTCGACGATCTCCAACAACATCGCCAGCGGCACCACCGGCGGGGCCATCAACACAACGACCGGCACGATCACCATTACCAACAGCACGATTTCAGGCAACATAGCTGACAACGCCTCGGCGGTCGGTGGAGGCATTCGCATCACCAGCACCGGGAAGCTGACCGTCCATAACAG
>JANNLP010000624.1:0-6071 GCA_031396905.1 Gemmataceae bacterium | reverse complement strand
GTCGCAGCAAATTGCCGCATCAAGATGCTGCGACCCCTCCGGGGTCGAAAACCTATCTATCAAATCGTGGATACCGGTGGTATCGCTTCGCTCAACCACCGGCTAATAGCTGCGATCCCTTCGGGATCGAAAAATTGTGGGTTCGCTGCCCGCGTCCAACACCATCTCATCACTACGCGAAATCTTCCGGTTCGAAGCAGGGGCGGATTTCTATGTCGGCGACTTCGTTGTTGGGGTTGGGGCAGCGTTTGAGCCATTCGACGGCTTCGTCCATGGATTTCACTTGCCAGAGCCAATAGCCGGCGACGAGTTCTTTCGTCTCGGCGAATGGGCCATCGATCACCGTGCGGCTGGGGCCGGCAAAGCGGACGCGCTTGGCTTTCGAAGTGGGATGCAACCCGTCGCCGGCAAGCATGATGCCGGCTTTGACCAGTTCGTCGTTGAACTTGCCCATGTCGGCGAGCAGTTGCGGGCTGGGCATGATGCCGGCTTCGGGTTCTTTGCTCGCTTTGACTAAGACCATGACTCGCATTGGTGATTCTCCGTTAAGCGGTTTTCTTGGTTTGTTTGTTCCGCGCTTCAATGAGCGCGTTAATGGTTTCGTCGGCGGGGCGAATCTCGTTCGGGCCGAAGCGGACCCCGGGGTGCTTGGACATCAACTGAACGGCATGATCCATATCTCGGGCTTCGAGAATGAGAATGCCGCCCAATTGCTCCTTGGTCTCGGCAAAGGGACCATCGGTGACAACGACGTTGCCGTTCTTGACTCTCAGTGTTTTCGCGGCGTGGGCGCTTTGGAGCGCTTCGCCGCCGGTGAAGTGGCCGCCTTTCCGCAGCACGTCGTCATATGCGAAGCATTCTTCCATCATCGCCTCTTGCTGACTCTGGGGCACGCCGGCCCAGTCTTGCTCCGTGTAATATCCGAGGCAGATAAATTTCATGGCTGGTCTCCCTTTGTCGATGATTGGGCAAATAATGATTCAACTCACCGGCAGCCCGGCGAGTTCCATTACGGGGCGGATTTCGATCGTGTGCCTGGGCGAGCCGGGAAGTCGCCCGGCGATGCGGATGGCCTCATCCAGGTTGGCGGCGTCGATCAGGAAATAGCCGCCGAGTTGTTCGCGCGTTTCGGCAAATGGTCCATCGGTCACCAGCGCCTGGCCGTTGCGTACGCGGACGCTCTTGGCAGTTGCCGTCGGTTCCAGCCGGGCGACCGACAAGTATTGCCCGTGGGACTTCATATCGTCCAACACCTGGCACACTTGCGTCATCGTTTGCTGTTGTTCCGACTCGGGCGTTTTGCTCCAGCCTTGTTCATCGTCGTAGCAGAGCAATAGGTATTTCATGGGAGTGCCTCCGCGTGTTACACATGCAGGCCCGGTGTTTCGAGGACCGGTCGGACTTCGACCGTGCCCTTTTTCGCGCCCGGAATCCGCGTGGCGATCTGAATCGCCTCGTCGATGTTCGGCGCGTCGATCAGAAAATAGCCGCCGAGGTGTTCGCGTGTCTCGGCATACGGCCCGTCGGTGACGATCGGCTTGCCGTTGCGATGTTGCACTTTCGTCGCCGTCGAGGCCGGGTGCAGCGGGTTGGCACTCAGGAAGCGGCCGTTGGCATGCAGGTCGTTCGCCAACTGCGTGGACTCCTTGTAGCACGACTCCCGTTCGGCGTCGGTCATGGCGTCTTCCGGCATGTAGATCAGCAGCATGTATTTCATGTTCGTTGCTCCCGAGGAATCAAGACAGGCGAGGCGATGCTCGCCTGTCTTATGGCCAGCCTTTACTTCCTGCGTGTGGAGACGATCTCCATCACTTTGATTTCGCTGCCTTCAATGTTCTTGTAGGACTCCTGCACGACGCGGTCATCGGACTCGATGCGGATGACATCGCGGCCCTTCAGAGGCTCTTTAGCCAACGGGCACGCACACGTCGTTTGGAACGTGAAGGTTCCTGGGCCGGTTGCACTGCCCACGCCGGTGCCGAAGCCGGTGCTCATGCTGCAGGCAAACGTCGAAACATACTGCCCGGCAGTGTTGTTGTAGCCGAGCAGGCCGATGGCTTCGAATCCGGACTTGCCATCGAAGCCGGTGCCGGTGATGCGCTCTTCGAGGAAGCGGCCACCGAGAATCCACTTGCGCTCGATCACGCCTTTGGATTCGATGGGCGGCTTGCCCGGCTCCATGAAGAAGCGGCTGGTGACGTTCCAACTGCCCGCCAACTGTGCCAGTTTGGCGTGTTCCGCACCGGGTCGGGCGGCTTCGGCGGCCCGCGCCATGTCATCCGATTTGGCCGGCGATTTGACGTCGGCCGCGGCAATCCAGCCGATCACAAGCGTCACTGCCAAGGCCGAGCCGACCACTTTCACAATTGCGTTCATTACGATCTCCCAGAGGTTGTTTAGCCCACTTAAGCGGGGCCTTCATGAGGTGGTCGAACGGCTCGGCCTCAAATCGACACTCCGGAAAAGATTTTTTCGGAATGACGTAAGCCACGGTTTCGGCTAGGCCGCTGACAGTCCGGAGCACGGCTGGGGCCGGGGATTGAGCCGGCCCCACGAGGCCGCCTGCGGGTTGTTCAAATAACTCTCGGTGTCGCGAAGGAGCTTGCGGCGAAGCATCTCGACATCGCTTGTTTTTCGGATGTTCGACGCGATGCGTCGGGGTTGCTGATTCAGGTGGATCGTCAAGTTTGCACACATGTTTCTGTCCCTCCACTAACAAGTCGAACGACATTCAGCGGAATCGACACCTGTGCGCGAAAATAACTAAAATCATGGCATGGTCGCGGATTTCCACGAAGTAATCGACAACGTCTATCGCTCCGATTGGGGCCGGATTGTCGCGACGCTGATTCGACTGACAGGTGATTTCGACGTCGCCGAGGAAGCGGTGCAGGACGCATTCGCGGCGGCCATGACGGAATGGGCGGATCAGGGCATTCCGGATTCACCTCGGGCTTGGATCACACAAACGGCGCGGCACAAGGCGATTGATCGCATTCGCCGGCGCGAGCGCTTCAACGAAATCGTGGAAGCGCAAGTGGCAGCGGGGATGGTGGCCGAAAGCAAGGATGCGAATCCGGAAGCCAGTGACATTCCGGATGATCTGCTACGGCTGATGTTCACGTGCTGTCACCCGGCACTTGGGTCTGAAGCGCAAGTCGCATTGACGCTGCGTATGCTCGGCGGTCTGGAGACTGATGAGATCGCCCGCGCGTTTCTTGTGCCCGAAGCAACTATGGCTCAGCGTCTGGTTCGAGCCAAAAGCAAGATCCGTGACGCGGGCATTCCCTACGTAGTGCCCGATGTCGAAGACATGCCGGATCGACTCGATGCCGTGTTGACGGTGATCTATCTGGTTTTCAACGAAGGCTATTCAGCCACCCGCGGCGATGCTCTGGTGCGGACCGATATATGTGTCGAAGCGATTCGATTGGGAAGGCTGATCAGGTCGTTGATGGCGCCGACACCGCCGGCCGAGGCGACCGGTTTATTGGCGCTGATGCTACTGCACGATTCACGGCGCGATGCACGGCTGGATGAAGCCGGCGATTTGGTGTTGCTCGAAGAACAGAATCGGCAACTTTGGAATCAGGCGCAAATCGCAGAAGCCCTGCCGCTCGTGGCGGAAGCGCTGCGTGATCGGCCGGGGCCATATGCCGTGCAGGCGGCGATCGCCGCTGAGCATTGCCGGGCCGCGCGGCCTGAGGATACCAACTGGCCGGTAATTCTGCGGTTGTACACGCTTCTCGAACAACTCGTCCCTTCGCCGATCATTTCCTTGAACCGGGCCGTGGCGGTCGCCATGGTGGATGGCCCGCAAGCCGGGTTGGCGCTGTTGGATGAATTGGACGCGGATGGTGAACTCGAGAAGTACCACTTATTCCATGCCGCGCGGGCGGACTTGTTGCGCCGACTTGGCTCATCCACGGAAGCAGCAAAGAGTTATTCGCAAGCACTTGAATTAGTCACCAACGACAGCGAACGCCGCTTTCTGGAACGGCGGCTGCGCGAATTGCGGTGAGGATTCACGCGAGTCCAATCTTCCTGGGCGTTATTTTCCTTCACCCAGTTTTTCAGCTCGCCATTTGGCGACGGCCTCGGGTCGCTGCGTTTCGACACCGAGCCGAATGAGGCGATCCATGCACTCATCCCAGCGTTGTTGGCGAAGTGCAATCGGAATGAGATTGCGGGTTCTCTTTAGCCCTTCGTAACCGGTAAGCAAGTGAGGCTCTGCATCGGCATACTTGCGTTGGCCCAGCAGGCTTTCGCCGAGCATCGATTGGGTGTTAAAGGTTGGCCATTCGTTTGGTTCCAGGTTTTGTCGAACGGCGAGGCACTGCCGCAGAATCGGTTCGGCTTCGGCGTACTTCTGTTCGCGCAGGAGCGTTCGGCCATGCAGGGCAAGCATGCTCGGCGACAAGTCTTTGAGGCCTTCACGAACGTTGGTCAGCAGAACGGCATCCAATCGATCGGCATTGAGCATCAATTGCTGGGCATCGCGCAAAATGGTGACGACCAGATGATGTTGATCGCCCAGCGCTTGCCGCGCCATGACGGCTACGTCCCGTTCCAGCGCTATCGCTGCATCGTTTTCGCCGGCGCGTTGTTTCGCCCATGCCAAATGATGGAGTTCGTCAATGAATTTGGACGGGTTATCAGCCTGCCGTTGTCGGGCGGCGATGACGTGTTGAATGGCGCGCATCGCCAGTTGCGGCTCGTCATACCATTCACGTAAGTCACGACTGAGTTCATAAATGCAATCGACTGTTGCCGCGTCGGTTGCAGTCAGAATGCGATCAAAAATCGACACCGCGCGCGCGCGCGCCGTCGAGGCAAGTTCTGTTTGACCCAGTCGAATGTGCGAGGCTTTCAATGTCAGCAGGCATGGAATCAACAAATGGTGATCCATGGCGAGTTTTGTTTCGGCAAGCGCGATGTGCCTGACCGCATGCGCATGAGCCTTATCGGGTTGATCCAATGCCAGATAGACCATGCACAGAGAATTGTGCAGGCGAAGTAGCTCGATGGGTGATTCAATGGAGGTGCTGTCGAGCCACTGGGCTTCCCGGTCGAGATGCTGCACCAATTGATCGCGGACGCGCGGTTGAGCGATCAATGACCGTTGATTGCACATCCATCGGATGAGATTGAGATCATTTTCATGGAGTCGAACCAGATTCTTGTAATTCGTTTCGGTGCTTTGTCGAGCTGCTTTCTCCCGTTGAGCCGACTCCTGGAACAGTTCCATCTTGCTGATGGCGTCGGCTTCGGCGAATTCGGCACGTTGCTGCAAAGATTTGGCGCGCATGAGGTTGAACGTGGTTCCAACGATCCCCGCACTCAGAACGACCAGGACCACCAGCGTTGCAATCGCCAATCCCCTGTTCTTGCGAAGACTTTTTTTGAGATGGTAGACGGTCGAGGGCGGACACGCTTCAACGGGTTCGTCTTTCAAGTAGCGATCAACATCCCGAGCCAGTCCGTTGGCCGTCGGGTAGCGCCGGGTTCGATCTTTGTCCAGGGCTTTCAGTACGATCCAATCGAGTTCCCCACGAAGTTCCCGGGCGAGTCGCAGAGGCTCGCAGCGACGACGCATGGCGATGTCGGCAAGTCCCTCTTCCGATTGACTTAGACGCGCACTTGGACGAACCGGTTCAACATCGCGAATTAAGCGCAGCAGCTCCGAAAGTCCGGCGTCTTTCAATTGGTGGCGACTGAGCGGCGTGCTGCCTGTCAATAATTCGTACAGAAGAACGCCCAACGAGTAGACATCGGAGCGTGTATCCACTTCCAACGGCGACAATTCCGCCTGCTCCGGTGACATGTATTCCAACGTTCCGATCATCATCCCGAAATTGGTCCACAACGTCTGGTGGGTCAACTGATCGTGTAAGGCCTTGGCCACGCCGAAGTCGATGACTTTGACGATCGGTTGGTTATCCTGCATGGTGACCAGAACGTTGGTCGGTTTGATATCGCGGTGAATAATGCCTTTCTGATGCGCGTGCTGAATGGCATGACACACATCCACAAATAATCTCAACCGGTCGCGAATGGTGAGATGGGACTGA